>JBKKAI010000304.1:0-3422 GCA_046714815.1 Terriglobia bacterium
CAGCCGTACAGCACACCGAAATCCGCGGCCGCCTGCGGACCGCGGCCGATCCTGCGGCGCTCGCCGGCTGCGACCTGATTATCGAAGCCATTATCGAGAACCGCGACGCCAAGCAGCAGGTTTTCCGGCGCCTCGACGGCATCGTCGGGCGGGACGCCATCTTCGCCAGCAACACTTCGTCGCTTTCCATCACCGAGATCATGGCCGCCACCACGCGCCCGGAGCGCTTCATCGGCATGCACTTCTTCAACCCCGTGCCGGTGATGAAGCTGGTGGAGGTGGTGCGCACCATCGCTACCGATCCGGCGGTGTTCGAGACGGCCGTGGAATTCGCCGGGCGCCTCGGCAAGACGGCGGTCCGGACTTCGGACCGCACCGGCTTCATCGTCAACCGCCTGCTGGTGCCGTACCTGGTGGACGCCATCCGCGCTTACGAGGAGGGCGCCGGCAGCATCCCCGACATTGACAACGCTATGAAGCTCGGCTGCGGGCATCCCATGGGCCCGCTGACGCTGCTCGATTTTGTCGGCCTGGACACGGCCTACTACATCACCCAGATCATGTTCGAGGAGTTCCACGAGAAGCGCTTTGCCGCGCCCAGCCTGCTGAAGCGCATGGTGCTGGCGGGCTGGTACGGGCGCAAGTCCGGCCGCGGTTTCTACGATTACACCGATCCCAGCGCACCGCGCCCCCAGGAACTGCGCTAGGGGGGCGTTAGGGGCGATTCACACTATGACCTTTGAGAATCTGCTGGTGGAAAGGCGTGGCCGCACCGCGCTGGTTACGGTGAACCGCCCCAACGTTCGGAACGCGCTCAACCGCGACACGGTGCGGGAGCTGGGCCTCTGCTTCGAGGAGCTCGGCGGGGACGCCGAAGTGCGCGCCGTGATCCTGACCGGCGCGGGAGAGAAGGCTTTCGTGGCCGGCGCCGATATCAACGAGCTGGCCACGCGCACCCCGCTCGCCGGCAAGGAATCGTCGCTGCACGGCCAGGGCGTGCTGAATCGCATCGAGAACCTGGGCAAGCCGGTGATCGCGGCGATCATCGGCTACGCGCTCGGTGGCGGCTGCGAAATCGCCATGGCCTGTACGCTGCGCATCGCCTCGGAGAACGCGAAGCTCGGCCAACCCGAGGTGAAGCTGGGCATCATCCCCGGCTACGGCGGCACGCAGCGGCTGCCGCGGCTGGTCGGCGCCGGGCGCGCACATCAACTGGTGCTCACCGGCGAGCAGATCACGGCGCAGGAGGCGCTGCGCATCGGCCTGGTCAACGAAGTGGTGCCGGCGGCCGAGTTGTTGCCGCGCTGCGAGGCAATCGCCGCGCAGATCGCCGCCAACGCTCCGGCCGCCGTGCGCCTGGCGATGGAAGCGGTCAACCGCGGGCTGGACATGGCGCTGGCCGACGGGCTGTTCCTCGAAGCCACCCTGTTCGGCCTGAGCTGCGCCACCGAAGACATGAAAGAAGGCACCCGCGCCTTCCTCGAAAAGCGAGCGGCGAATTTCGGCGGACGCTGAATGAAGAACTACGCCGGCGAACTGAATGGGCGCGGCCTGCGCTTCGCGATTGTGGCCAGCCGCTTCAATGCCTTCATCACCGAGCGGTTGCTCGCCGGCGCGGTGGACGCGCTGGAGCGCGCCGGCGCCGATCCCGCCGCGATCGAGGTGGCCCGCGTCCCCGGCTCGTTTGAAATCCCCGTGACGGCGCGGGAGATGGCCGCCAGCGGCCGCTATCACGCCGTTCTGTGCCTGGGGTGCATCCTCCGCGGCGAAACGCCGCACTTCGACCACATCAGCGCCGAAGTCGCCCGTGGCGTGACCGCGGCGGCGCTGGCGACCGGTGTCCCGGTGATCTTCGGCGTGCTCACCTGCGATACGCTGGAGCAGGCCATTCACCGCGCCGGCGCCAAGTCGGGCAACAAGGGCTTCGAGGCGGGCCTGGCCGCGCTGGAAATGGCCAACCTGCTGAAGCGTCTCCGCGAATCATGAGCGCCCAGCCATGAGCATCCCCCGCAAGGCCCGGGAAACAGCGCTGCGCATGCTCTTCCAGTGGGAGATGAGCAAGGAGCCGCCCGAGAAGACGCGGGAGACTTACTGGGCGAACGCCAAGGCCGATCTGCCCATGCGGGAGTTCGCCGACAAGCTGTTCGAAGGCGTGATCGAGTGGCGCGAGACGATTGACTCGCTGATCACCGCCCATTCCAAGCACTGGCGCCTGGAACGCATGTCGCTCGTGGACCGCAACATCCTGCGCGTGGGCATCTGCGAATTTCTCACCCGCCCCGACGTCTCGGCCACCATCGTGATCACCGAAGCCGCGGAGGTCGCCCGCGACTACTCCACTGACGCTTCGGCGGAATTCATCCAGGCTACGCTCGATTCCATCCGCCGCGAGCTCGGAAAGTAGGTGGCACAGGCATTCCTGCCTGTATGGGTGCCTTCTCTGTTCGCTCTGTGTGCTCTGTGCCTCTGTGGCCGGTCTTGGTGTTCCGGTTTGCGTCAGAACCGCAGGAACGGCCGGAACAGCCAGCCCGCCACCGAGCCGACAGGCTCGCCGCGCGAGCGGACCAGCGCCCAGCGGTACAGCGACTCGACAATCAGCGCGGCGGCAACGATGTGCGGCAGGCCGAATGGCCACACCGCCCACGTCGCGAACTGCAGCCCGGCGGCCAGCAGCAAAACGATGGCCGAGCGCTCCGTGCCGGCCGCCGAATCGTAGTCGTATTTTTCCTGCAACTCGAGCTGCCGGGCGGCGGGCAGATAGCCGCACAGCAGCGCATAGACCGCTACGCGGTCCCGCGCGCGCTCATACACCATGAGCCGGGCCACCTGCGAAACGCTGTACTCGGGCGAATATTCGCGGAGCGCCTGGCCTTCGCCATCGAGTTTTTTCAGCCGGAAAATGTAGCGGCGGCGGATGCCCTCGCCCTGCTGGATGTAGCCCAACGGCTGGTAGACCGCGCCTTCGAAGCGCACCGGCGTTTCGCCCACCAGCGCCGGCGCCCGGAACCGGGAGGCGACCTCGATGTCCCACGGTTGGTCCGCCAGCCGCCGCACTTCATCCCGCTCGGCTTCCACCACGGCGGCGCCGTGGCGCTTCGGCGTGCCGTCCGGCTGGATGCCGCGCAGGTCCGCCCACACGCCCCACAACGCGGTCACCAGAAATGAGCCAACCGCTTCGGGGGCGCCCATCATCCACAAAAAGCGCACCACCTGCTCCAGCCCGATGCAGAACAGAACGGTGGCGGCCAGAATTTTTCCGGCCAGTAACATCGCGACGCCGAAACGGAGCGCCAGCAACCCGCAGACCACCGCCGAGGCCAGCGATACGCCGCGCATCGGCAGTCCCCACTCGCGCTGCCAGCGCCGCAGCAGCGGCGTCGGCAACAGCCCGGTCAGCGGAAACAAGTAAATCAGCCAGGAGT
>JBKKAI010000305.1:0-3853 GCA_046714815.1 Terriglobia bacterium
GATTTTCGATGGTCCGCCGGGCCAGGAGGCGTATATGCTCAACCCCGGTGATCCCGGCTTGCTTCGCCAGCTTGATACGATCGACGCGAGCGCGGCGTCGAAGCGGCCGATGCCCGGCAAAACGACGATTGCCGCGCACGTCGATCATGTTCATTTCGGCCTGGCGATTCTGAACCGTTGGGCGGCGGGCGAGGCGAATCCGTGGGCCGGCGCGGACTGGAACGCCAGTTGGCAGCGCACCACAGTTACCGAGGATCAGTGGCGAACTCTAGGCGACGGTCTCCGCCACGAAGCCGAAAAATGGCGAAAAGTCGTCGCCACTCGCGCGAGTTGGGACGACATGGGCGCTGCCGCCGCCCTCTCCACCGCTGCTCACACGGCCTATCACTTCGGGGCCATCAGGCAAATCCTTGCGGGGCTGAAGCGGGGCCAGTAGAAGCCGCGCCGAAGCAAGCGCTGTCTTCCACCGCAGCGGAGAGGACGAAATGCAAGGAAAAAAGCTGAGTCCGCCGCCCTGGCGGTGGCTCGCCAGGGCCGGCGGACTCAAGACGTGAAAAAACGAAGGCTGTCAGGTAAGACGCCGGCGGAGGGCAAAAGGACTACAGGCGTGCGAGAAAAGTTCGGGCGTAAGACGTGGTATAATTTTCTTAACTTTCCATCGGACGATCCAGACTTTCTGGGCCGTTCTGGCGTCCTTACGATTCGGGAGCTGATTTGCTGTTTCGGACAGCAGAGGATCGAGAGCTCGTCACCCGCGCAGTGCGGGGCGACGTGGATGCTTACAACATCCTCGTTTCCCGCTGGGAAAAAAGGCTTTACAACTACCTGCTGCGGGTGACCGGCAACCGCGACGATGCGCAGGATCTGGCCCAGGAGGCTTTTTTCAAGGCCTACCGCAGCCTGTCCACGCTGGGGGAAGCGGAAAAATTTCCGTCGTGGCTCTTCCGAATCGCGCACAACCTGGCCTGCTCAAAGTTCCGCAGTGACGGGCGCCGCCCGCAGGCGGAATCAGAGAGCTGGCCGGAGGAGGGCGATGGCGCCGGCTCGTCCGCCGTTTCGGCGGGAAGCCCCGTCTCGCTGGGCGGCGGCCCGCGGGTTTACCCGCTGGAGCTGGAGCTCATCATCGCCCGCGCCATGGAAGAGCTTTCTCCCGAGCAGCGCCAAGTGGTATTGCTCAAGGTGGTTCACGGCTTCAAGTTCGCCGAGATCGCCGAAATCCTCTCCTGCCCCGTCAGCACCGTGAAGAGCCGCATCTACGCCGGTCTGGAATTGTTGAAGCGAGCGCTTGGCGAAGATGTAGCGACGCGGGCGGCTTTTTACAGCCGATAGTTCCCCAGCGCCCCGCGCAGGCTGGAAAGCCTGTGCCACATCTCGAGGTGTCTTTATGACGTGCGGAGAAGCGAAACAGATTCTGACGGAGATGGCGCTTGACGAAGCGGCGCCCGAGCAGCGCCGGCAGGTGCGGGCGCACCTGGAAGGCTGCGAGGTCTGCCGCGCCGAGGCGGGCGCTGTCACCGCGGAAATGACCATGATGCGCAAGTTGCTGGTGGAGGGCCTGCCGCAGGAGGAGGTGCCGCGGCGTATCACTTTTGTGGCCGCGCCGGCCGGCGGCGGGACCCTCGGCTGGCTGTGGCGATGGAAGGCCTTGGCGATTCCGGCCGCGGCGGCGGCGGCGCTGGTGCTCACCGCGGGCGGTCTGTCGCTGGCGCGCACGCGCGTGGTGGTGGAACAGGGCCGCTGGGAGATTGCCTTCGGCGCAGCCGCGGCCACCCGGAGCATACGCTCCGGGTCGCAGCGCGCTACGCAGCCGCAGGCGCCCGATCCGAACGGGGCGCTCGAAACCCGGAGCGAAAGCTCCGGGTTCGTCACCAGCGAGCAGGCCGCGCGCCTGGTCGCCGAGGCGCTCGTTCTGGCAGAAGCGCGCCACCGCTCCGAAACCATGGCGCTGGTGGATGCCGCCGCCCGGCGCCTGGACAAGCGCAACTTTACCGCGCTGTCGGCGCTGGCCGAGAGGATGGTCTACTTCGAGAGCACGCAGAACACCTTCTACAAGGATAGCGAAGGCACGCGCCGGGCCATCGAGCTGGTCGCTGCCCGCCTGCCCGCCGAGAAAGGGGAACGGCAATGAAAGCGCGCTTTTCTTTCCTCATTGTTCTGCTGTTCCTGGTCGCCGCGCCTCCCCCGGCCAAGGCGGCCGACAATCCGGCGGCGCTCAAGCGCCAGATGCAGGAGTTCGAGCGTGTGCTCAACCAGGCGATGGTTCAGATGTTTGAGAACCGCCCGTTCGCGATCTTGCAGGAGCCGAAAAGCGTTTACCTGCCGGGTTTCGGTATCGTCGTGCACACCGAACTCAACCTCTATCCCATGCGCTGGATCACGCCCTTTTCTCTCGAGCCGTACTCGGAAAAGGAATTGAAGACCGAGCGGGAGCAGAAGGCGGAGCGGCTCAAGAACGTCAACGGCCGCCTGCGCGACCTCTTGCTGGCCCAGAGCGTGGCCTTCAGCCAGGTGAATGCCGAGGAGAACCTGGCGGTGGTGATCCACCTCTATAACCCGCGGTACTTCCCCGAGATTCCCAGCCAGGTGGTGGCGATGGCGCGGCGCCGGGCGCTGCTGGACCTGCAGGGAGACGGCCGCAAGCCCGCGCCGGAAGAGCTGGCGCGCGCGATCACGGTGCGGGAATTCTGATGCGCCGTCTGGGAGAAATCCTGATCGAAAAGGGCCAGATCTCGGCCGATGAGTTGGACAAGGCGCTGGCTGTGCAGTCGGTCAGCCGCGACAAGCTCGGCAAGATCCTCTCGGACCTGGGCTTCGTGGCCGCGCGCGACGTGCTGGCCGCGCTCTCCGAGCAGCTCGAAATGCCCGTGGTTTCGGCGTCGAGCTTTCCGGCGGTTTCTCCCGAGGTGGAAGGGCTGTCGCCGCGCTTCATGCGCCAGTTCCGGTTCCTGCCGCTGGCGGTGGAAGAGTCGGTCGTCACGCTGGCCATGGCCGACCCGCTCGATTCGGAGACCATCTCCGCCGTCCGCCTGTTCACCAAGCTGAAGGTTCGCGCGGTGCTGGCGGCGGAAAGCGAGGTGGAAGCGGCGATTGAGAAGTATTACCCCGGCGAGGGCGCGGCGCCGTCCGGCGCCGACCCGCTGGCGGCGCTGGCCGAGCGCGCCGCCGACAGCGAAGACGTCGAGCACCTGCGCGACATGGCCAGCGAAGCGCCGGTGATCCGCCTGGTGAACAACATGATCGCGCGCGCGGTGGAGCGGCGCGCTTCCGACATCCACCTCGAGCCCTTTGAAAAGGAGTTCCGCGTCCGCTACCGCATTGACGGCGTGCTCTACAACATGGACTCGCCGCCGCGCGAGCTGCGCGCCGCCGTGGTTTCGCGCCTGAAGCTGATGGCCCGGCTGAACATCGCCGAGCGCCGCCTGCCCCAGGACGGCCGCATCAAACTGAAGACGCTGGGCCGCGAGATTGACCTGCGCGTCTCGACCTTGCCCACGCTCTACGGCGAAAGCGTGGTGATGCGCCTGCTCGACCGCTCGGCCGGCGACTTTTACGAGCTGCGCAGCCTGGGATTCCCCGAGCAGATCCTCGATCGCATGGAACACCACACCTCGCAGCCGCACGGCATCTTCCTGGTGACCGGGCCGACCGGCAGCGGCAAGTCCACCACGCTGTACTCGGCGCTGAAGCGGATCAACCTGCCCGACAAGAAGATCATCACCATCGAGGACCCGGTGGAATACCAGATGGACGGGATCAACCAGATCCACGTGAACCCGCAGATCGGGCTGACGTTCGCCGTCGGCCTGCGCCACATCGTGCGCCAGGACCCGGACGTGATCATGGTTGGCGAGAT
>JBKKAI010000306.1:0-5887 GCA_046714815.1 Terriglobia bacterium
AAGCTGCCTGGACCATGAAGTCGCACTCATTACACGCGATGCGGATTTTCGCAAGTTCGCCAGAGCCGCCGGCCTCCGGCTGTTCCCGCGGCCTCGGTGACCAGCCGTAATTGGGTCTCAGCGCCAATCCTGCAGCAGGCGCCGAACTTCTGGAGTGCGGTGGCTTGCCACCGCTTTGAAGCGAGTCGCGGCTTGCCGCGACCGCAGCACGAGTGGCCGTGCAGCCCGTCCAGCTTTCATGCGCGACATTGGCCTGCGCGGAAGCAAGCTTCCGCGCGGAAAAGCGGCGCCAAGGCGCCGCAGTCCAAACCGGAGCCGTCAAGATTCATGAATATTCATGAATAATCCGGGTTTAGGCGCAATACCGTTCACTTAAGCGAAAGGTGTTACAGATGCGTAGAGTGCGCGATCCTGGGAGCGCGGGCGTCTCGCCCGCAAATGCTTCAAACGAATCAACCGCGGCGGGCAAGATGCCCGCGCTCCCAGGCTCCGAGAAGCGCCGACCGCCTAAGTGAACAGCATTGAGGCTAGGGGAAGATTTTGTCTACGGCGATTGAAAAGCCGGGGAGGAGATCCTCGCCGTCGAGCGTGTCGCCGGCGCCGAGTATCTTGACCCTCTTCGGGCCTCGGTAAACATAGACCTGCTTGATGGCTGGAAACAGCGCCCAGACTAATCGCGTTCCGGCCCGGAAGTATTCCTGGATCTTCTTAAAAAGGTCGCTTTTCGAATCCGACGGGGAGAATACCTCGACGGCCAGGTCCGGAGCGCCCGGGAAGAAACCGGCGGGGTGGCCTGTTTTCTCGAGTCGTGCGCGCGAAACAAAACCGATATCGGGCGAACGGACCGTATGCTCGTCGAGTCGGAAACCTGTATCCGGTCCGACAACGGCGCCAAGGGTGTTTTTCTTGACGTACGCGCCAAGCTTTGCGCCGAAACCCATGACGACGTAACCGTGCTCAAATCCCGCCGGCGGCATCCGGATCAACTCCCCTTCCGACAGTTCCACCCGCTCATCGGGGAAGGACATGCCTTCCAGTTCAGCCGCGGTGATGAGCGTTCTGGTTTCAGCCATAAGCCGAGGATACCACCGCTACTTGATGCCGATGACCATGGAATCGGGTCCCAGCAGGTGCTCGACGCGCGTTTCGCGGAAGCCGGCATCGCGCATCCAGCCCGAGCAGTCGGCGCCGGTATAGTCGAAGCCGCCGGGCGTTTCGATCAGCATGTTCAGGCTCATCAGGAGCCCGAACGCATTTTTGCTGCGATCGTCGTCAATCAGCGCCTCGAAGACGATCAGCGCGCCGCCGGAGGGCAGCGCTTCGCAGGCCTTGGCCAGCAGCATCCGCTTTTCGTCCAGGTTCCAGTCGTGCAGGATGTGGCCCATCACCAGCACGTCGGCCGAAGGCAGCGGGTCGGTAAAGAAGCTGCCTGCATAAAAGCGCAGGCGGCCGGACAGGCCGAACGATTTGACGTAGTCCTCGAAAATCGGGCCGACCACCGGCAGATCGAAGCCGCCGCCGGTGAGATGAGGATTGGCCAGGGCAACTTGCACCGGCAAGGCGCCCTGCGCGGCGCCGATATCAATGAACGTCTTGTAGTTGGACCAGGGGAATTTCGCGGCGATGGCGCGCGCCGCGCCCAGGCTGATGCCGGTCATCGCCGCGAGAAAGCCGCGCAGCCTCTCGGGATCTGCATAAATCGCGTCGAACGGGTTGGCGCCGCTCTTGGATTCGTTCTGGGGCCGGCCGGTGCGCAGCGCTTCCGTCAGCGCGCCCCAGAAGCCATACAGCCGTCCGCCGGCCATTTCCAACAGGCCGCCGACATAGGAGGGCTTGGCCCGATCCAGAAACAGATCGGACTCCGGGCTGTTCCGGTACCGCCCACCGTCGCGGTCCAGCATGCCCAGCGCCACCAGCGCGTCGAGAAAATCGCGCCTGCCGCGGGGATGAAGATTCAGGCGCTCGCCGATCGCTTCGGCGGTCAGCGGCCCGGACGCCAGCTCGGTGAAAAGGCCCAACTCGACCGCGGTCAGCAGCGTCTTCGATCCCCAGAAACCCAGCCCGAGGTGGAGAATCTTCTCTGGGCTGAGGCCCGGAGCGGATGCTACCTTTGTCTGCGGTTGTTCCATAGGTCACCGAGCATAGCAAACTGATGAAACAGGCTGCAAGAAACGGGATCGGCGTGCGTTCCCATCAGAGAGAGTAGGACAGCCTTCCGGCTGTCCTCCTAGAGGAGCGCGAAGCAATGTCGAATCCAATTTTTCGCAAAACGGCCGCGGTAGCGCTGCTCTGGCTGCTGGCGGCGCCGCTGTGGGCGGCTGAGACGGTGCTGCCTGTTCGCCGCGTGGTGCTCTACAAGCACGGCGTCGGCTATTTCGAGCGGGAAGGAAAACTGGACGGCCGCGGCGACGTGCTGTTGGAGTTCAAGGCTTCCGAGATGAGCGACGTGCTCAAGTCGCTGACGCTGCTCGGCGCCGGGGGCGCGGTCAGCGGCGTTTCCTACGAGGCCAGTGATCCGCTCGCCAAGCAATTGCAGCAGTTTGCTTTCTCGCTGCCGCAGGGCGCCAGCCTCGGCCAGTTGCTGGACCAGTTCAAGGGCGCGCGTCTGGCGGTGCGCCTGGGGGCCGGCGGCGAGTTGCGCGGCAACATTCTTGGCGTTCACCGCGCGCGCCGCAACGACTCCGGCGAAGTCGAGATCGTCGCGATGATGCTCGACGGCGGTGAAATGCGGAACGTGACCCTGGCCGAGGCGGCCGGGATTCGCCTGGAAGATCCCCGACTGCAGCGCGAGCTCGAATCCTACCTTCAAATCGTCGGCTCTTCGCAGCGGCGCGACTCGCGGCTGTTGCGCATTCATCCCGGCGCCGCGACCGAGCTGGCCGTCGGCTACGTGGTCGAAGCGCCGGTCTGGAAAACCAGCTACCGCGTGGTGCTCAGCCCGGAAAAGCCTCGCGAGGCGCTGCTGCAGGGGTGGGCCATCGTGGACAACACCACGGCCGAGGACTGGAAGGGCGTGACGCTGGCGCTGGTGTCCGGACTGCCCGTCTCCTTCACCCAGAACCTTTACCAGGCGCACTACGTGCGGCGCCCACACGTCGGCCTGCCGATCGAGATGGCGGCCGGGCCGCAGGCCCATGAAGGCGTGCTGTCCGACGAGGAGAAAGATTCGAGCGCATCCCCGGCCGAGCGCGCGCTGAAATCGGCGTCCGCTGACTTCCGCATGCGCGAGATGAACAAACGCGCGCCGGCGTCTCCGGCCATGGGCGGAGTGGCCGACGCGGCCGCGCTCCAGCGCCAGGAGGCTTCCTATGCGCGCTCGGTGGAAGTGGCCACCAGCGCACGCGCCCTGGGCGAGCTGTTCGAATACCGCATTGACCGGGCCGTGGACATCGCGCGCAACCAGTCGGCCATGATCCCGTTTCTGCAGTCCGGCGTGAAGGTCGAGCGGGTGCTGCTGTTCACCCCCGGCGGCGCGGGCGAGCACCCCTACGATGCCCTGCTGCTTGAGAACTCCACCGGCAAGACTCTGGACGGCGGCGCCATCACAGTGATCGAAGGCAGCCAATATGCCGGCGAGGCGCTGATCGAAACCATGAAGCCCGGCGACAGCCGCCCGATCTCGTTCGCCGTGGACCTGGGGACCCGCATCAGCACGGCGTTCGAGTCTCGCCAGAACGAGGTGTTCTCGGTGAAGGTGCGCCGGGGCACGGTCTTGACGCGCGCCAAAAACGTGGATGTCCGAACCTACACGGTGCGCAATACCGATTCCCGCCCGAGGAAGCTGGTCGTGGAGCATCCGGTGCGCCCGCAGTGGAAGCTGGCCGAAGGCGCCAAGCCGGCGGAGACCACCACGCGGCATTACCGTTTCCGGATGGAACTTCCGGCGAAGGAAACCGCGAAACTGCGCGTGGAAGAGGAGCACGAAATTTCCAGCAGCATCACGCTTGCCAGCCTTACGCCCGACCTGCTGGCGACGTTTGTTCGCAACAAGGCGCTCTCGCCCGAGGCCCAGAAGCAACTGGAACAGATTTTCGCCGTCAAGGAACAGATCGCCGCGGTCCAGAAGGACGCGGCCGCGCGGCAGGAGGAACTGAACGAGCTGTTCCGCGACCAGGAACGCCTGCGGCAGAATATCAACAACCTCCGCAGCCTGCCCGGCCAGCAGGACCAGGTGAATGCCTACGCCGCCAAGCTCACCGGGCAGGAGAAGCAGGTGGAGGCGAAGAATGCCGCGCTGGCCGCGGCGCGCTCGCGCCTGCGCCAGATCCAGTCGCAACTCGACCAGCTTCTGCTGACGCTCGAGATCTGACCGCACCAGCCACGGTCGCCGATGTCGTAGTTGTTGCCCGTCTTGATGACCTTATCGTGCAGCCCACCATCGGGCGGTCGCCTTCCCCAGGGTCGGGCACGGCCACATCGTAGAGCTTCCATTGGATCAACCTTTGGAGAGCAAATGCTCACCGGCGGCGTTCGGAGCATCAGGCGACCTGCTCCTTTAAAGCGGAACCCAGACCAGCCGATTTCGCCACTCTTCTGCTTGACTGGCGACCCAAATGAGCAGCAACTCCTCTATTGCCACCCCGATTGAAATTTCCTGGGAAACAATGATCACGCCCGGGCTCGTGTGGTTTGCGACGAACGCAGCGAAGTGACCAGGCATCGTCCTCTGGTCATGAGACACGAGGATCCGATTCGAATCGGCGGCAATCCGCGGAACTTCTGGATCGGAAAGCCCAATCAGCCCGGCCTCTTCACCGCTCCGGAAGTCAGTCTCCGGCTGTCGGCGCTTCAGCCCACGAATGATGCGGACGTCCAGGTTAGCGTCAGCCTGGAATCTGACTCTCATGACGGGCGCGCTGCAGCCGTCTGATCACGTCGGCGTTCAGGCGGCGGGATTCCGATTGCAGCCCGCTCGACAGCTTCTCTCCTTCGCGGAGATACTGGTCCAGGATTCGCTGATTGGCGAGATAGAAGGCGATGGCACCGTAGACCTGTTCCAGCGTCAGGGCGGGAAAACTCTCGGCGATGCTTTCGGCAGAGAGACGTTCGCGGAAGCGATAGATGATGGAGTCTAGCGAGACCCGGGTACCGCCGATCCGGTATACTCCCTCGACCTTTTCCACGTAATCCTTTGCCATAGCCGTCCTTCCCTTCCCCATGATCCCACAAAATGCGTGGGAAACAAGATTGTCATATGGGCTGGCAAGGTCAAAGGACGGGGCATCTTCCTGATTCCTGTTTCCTGGTTGGTTATCTTGGTCCGGCCTGTCTTTGCGGCTCAAGTCGGTGGGTAAATCGGCAAGGAGTAACACGAAGCAGGCTTGCCGGAACGAAGGCGCCTGGCTCCGGCGCAGAACCCTAGCCTCAAAGCTCCTATAGTAAGGCCGTTGCGAGGGGCGCCGTTATGTTAACTCCGCGGCATCGCCCTTGCTGCTGGATCACCGCCACGTCGCCGGCGGTGAAGATCGCACCGTTCGCAACCAATCGACGGGGACCTGCTCCGGCGGGCCGTGGCGGGGAAACCCGTTTGTTTTCAGTGCCGGCGCACGAAACCACCTGCATTTCCCCTGCATTTGCAGGCGGCGCCCACTGGCCGACTGCCGACCGGCCGACTGCCGACTGACCGCGCCAGCGGTCTCCCGCGAGAATGCCTGCTTTACGAAGCGATGCGGCCGTCGCGCATGGAGACGGTGCGGTGGGCGTAGGTGGCCGCCTCCGGGTTGTGGGTGATCATCAGAATGGTCTGGCCCAGGCGCTGGTTCAGGCCGCGCAGCGTGTCGAGCACGGCCTGGGAGTTTTCCGTATCCAGGTTGCCGGTGGGCTCGTCGGCCAGCAGCAGCGGCGTATGGTTCACCAGGGCGCGCGCCAGCGCGACCCGCTGCTGCTC
>JBKKAI010000307.1:0-7047 GCA_046714815.1 Terriglobia bacterium
GCCTGTGCCACACCGCCACACGGATCAGCGGGTATCGAGCGTGGCGGTGGCCAGCGCTTTGCCTGCCGTATCGTTGGCAAACTTGCGCAGGATAAAGCGGTAGACGTTCCCCGGTTGGATAAAGTCCACCGTTACGGTTCCCGACAGGCCTTCGGCCAGCAGCGTCTCCTCGTTGTCATTCACCGAGACATAGACGCGCGCGCCGGCCACCAGGCTGGTGGACCAGGTCACCACGCCTTCGCGCGTGGCTGAAATCTCGCCCGTAGCCGCGTCCCTCACCGGCAGGAAAGTCTGGTTGGCCGGGATCGAGCCGACGAACAGCCGCACTTCGGCGTCTTCGCCGTTCTCCTCCAGGTCCGGGGCCACTATCACGTTGAACTGGAACAGGCCGACGAAGTTCGGCGCCAGGCCGGCGAACCGGATCGGCGCGTCACGTCCCTGGATGGCGACGCTGACGGTGGTGTCAATCTGGATTTCACCCGGCGCAGCTTCGCCGGTTCGGGTGCCCGGGCTTTCACCCACCACCCGCAGGAGAAACCGATAGGTGTGGCCCGGCTGGATGAAGTCGGCCTCGACCGCCTTGGTGCCGGACTTGCCCTCGGCAAACAGCGATTCCCAGCCATTGTCCACCGAGACGTAGACGCGCGCGTCCTCCAGTTCGCTGGTGGACCAGGTGACCGAGCCTGCCGGCGTAACGGAGATCTCTCCTGCCGGCTGCCGGGACGACAACGACACGGAGTTCCGCCGGGCGATGGAAGTCCGCACGCTGCCGGCGCCGGCCGAAGAGCGTGTATCCAGCGTGGCGGTGGCCAGAGTCTCGCGGACTTCGCCGTCCACAAAAAGCCGCAGGATGAAGCGGTAGACGTGGCCGGGCAGGATGAAATCCACAGTGACAGTGCCCGATGCGCCTTCCGCCAACAGGTTTTCGCCGCCGTCGTCCACCGAAACGTAGACGCGAGCGCCAGGCACGAAGCTGGTGGACCAGGTGACCTCGCCCTGGGGAGTAACGCTGATCTCGCCCCTGGCCCGGGTGTCGAGTGTCGCGCTGGCGATGAGCTGGCCCAGTTTGGTGACCTTCTGCACGCCGGTGCCGTACAGGATAATTGTTTCGCCGGGCACCAGTGGGCGTTCGTCGGTCACCGGGGTGAAATCGGGGTGGAAGGCGAGCAGGCGGCCGACGCCGTCGCCGGAAACCGTGAAGACTCCCGGTGTCAGGTCACTGATGCCGACGGAAACTGCGGAGGAAAGCGTGGCCACGCCCGACGCGGAGCGCTTCTGAAGAACAAAGCTGGCGCTCGTTCCGTCGGTCTCCCAGGGCACCTGGAAGTTAATCTGCCCCGGCGAGACGTAAAACAGCGGCGCGGCTACGCCGTTCACCAGCAGGGTGACGCCGGCCAGCTCGCGCGGCAGCGGAATTCCCCCGGCCACCGCGATGCCGGAAGCCAGGTCGCGGCCGAAGAGCACGGCCATGCTGCCCGGCGTGACTTCCAGGCGCGGGCCAATCGTGTTGAGGGTGGCCAGGTTGCTGATCGCCACGCTGCGCACGATCGGCCCCTGGGCCGGCGTCTCGGTAGTAAAGTAGCGGTTCTGGCCGCCGGGCGAGCCGCCGAGATAGACGCGGTAAACGGTCGCGCCGGGCGACTCATCAAAGGTCACCACCAGCTTGCTGTTGTTTTCCGCGACGGTGACGGCCACCTCCTCCGACGGGGTGCTCTCGAACAGGATGCCGCCCTCGGCGGTGACTTTGATGTAATAGGTCCCGGCCGGGACCTGGCCTTCCGGCTGCACTTCCACCCGCACATTGGTGGGCCGGGCCACGCCGTTGCCGCCGAAACTGGCGGCGCTCAGCACCGAGCCGCGCGAAAACAGTTCCAGGCCGGGCACGAACTTCAGCACGCGGCGGTGGCTGGTGTCGGCCACCAGCACAGCGCCGTTGGAAGAAGCCATCGCCACCGGCAGCGCCATCAGGCCGGCGTCCAGCCGCTCGACGTCCTCTTCGGGGTCGGCCGCGGTCATGAAATCCTTCTGCCCCAGCACGGCGTCGGCGGACGCTCCATTCGTCGTGGGAATCTGGTTGAAGACCAGCACGCGATTGTTGCCGGTGTCGGCGATGAACAGCCGCGTTCCGTCGGTGAAAGCGTAGCGGGGAAAGTTCAGCGCCGCCCGGCCGGCGCCGGCGGCTTCCTTGCTGAAATCCGGCTGCCCGATCACCATGTCGGCCGCGGCGTTATTCGACGTGGGGATGCGGTTGTAGATCAGCACGCGGTTGTGCCCCAGGTCGGTGACGATCAGCCGCACGCCGTCGGTGAACACCGAGGTGGGATCGCGCAGGCTGGTGGCGCTGGCCGCCTGCTCGGCGCGGTTGTTGAAGTCGGCCTGGCCCAGCACCAGGTCGGCATTGGCGTTGTTCGATCCCGGCGTCGAGTTGTACATCAGCACGCGGTGGTTCTGCGTGTCGGCGACGAACAGCCGCCGGCCGTCGAGGAACACGCCGTTGGGCCCGCGCATGCGGTTATTGGTGGTGCCGGGCGGGTTGGTGCGGAAATCGGCCTGGCCCACCACCACGTCGGCCGAAGCGCCGTTCGAAGTGGGAATGCGGTTAAAGATCAGCACGCGGTTGTTGCCGTTGTCGGCCACCGCCAGCCGCTGCCCGTCGGTACTGATCCCCACCGGCCGGCTGAACGTCTTCTCCGTCAGGCCGGGAGTGTTGGTTCCGAAGCCTTCCTGGCCGATCACCACCGAGGCCGACGCACCCAGCACCAGGCCGGAAAGGTTGTTGAAGATGAGAATGCGGTGGTTGCTGGGGGTGTTGAAGGGCAGGCCCCCGTCGGTGACGATCAGCCGGTCGCCGATCACCGCCAGGCCGCTGACCGTGCCCAACTCGTGGGCCGCGGCGCCCGGCCGGTTGGCGCTGAAGTTTTTCTGGCCGATCACGGCCACGGCCGCCTGGCCGTTTACGAAGTTCACCTGAGCGGCCAGGAACAGCGGCCACAGCAGCAGGCCAGCCAGGATCAACGCACGCGACACCAAACGCACCAGAGCACCTCGAATCGAAACCGGGAGATTAACGGGAACACCCATTTTATGGGATTTTTGACGGAAAAGCCACCCCGCCCGTTTCAAGATTGTGGCACAGGCAGGAATGCCTGTGCCACCGGTTCCATGGTACAATTGGAAAACTTCCTCATGGCATCCAGAACCTTCGTTTTCGCACGCTGTTTGCTCGCCGTCTGCCTTTTCACATCGTTCGCCGCCGCTCGGAAACACACGCACGAGCACGATGGCTACCGCTCCGGCACCCGGGAGTGGGGCATTCTGAACTTGCTGGGCACCAAGGCGCGGCATGAACTGCAT
This sequence comes from Terriglobia bacterium, assembly GCA_046714815.1. GTDB lineage: Bacteria > Acidobacteriota > Terriglobia > JAJPHL01 > JAPKYU01 > JBKKAI01. Next base: position 3,355 of record JBKKAI010000307.1, read on the forward strand.
GCCGGCCGGCAGGTAAGCCCGCTGGGCGCGGAGCGGCCGGCGGCGGCGGTCACCGACGTCGGCGCCATCGCCGTGATCAACGATGACGGAAAGTTGTCGGTGGCCCCCAATGCATTTGATCTTCAGAACCGCAGCCTGCGCTTCACCCCCGCCGAGGGCGGGCACCGCCTGCTGGCCGGCAACGACCCGGTGGATACCGCGGCGGCCGCGGCGGGCAGCCGGCTGCCGCTCGGCGATGACGACACTCGCGAGGTGCAGATCGGGTTCGCTTTTCCGTTCTTCGGCCGCAGCTACACGTCGCTGTTCGTCAATTCCGACGGCAACCTGACGTTTAACTCCGGCGAAGGAACTGTGGACCGCACCCTTGCCCAGTTCCTCACCGGCCAGCCGCGCATTTCGCCGTTCTTTAACGACCTCGACCCATCGGTGAGCGGCCAGGTCACGCTGAACACCGCCGCCGGCCGTTTCGTGGTCACCTGGACCGAAGTCCGTGAATTCGGATCGTTCTCCGGCCCCAGACAGACCTTCCAGGTGAGGCTTTTCCCTGACGGCCGCATCGAGTTTTCCTACGGAACCACGGGCGGCGTGGAGGAGCAGGTGGTGGTGGGTATCTCCCCCGGCGCCTTCACTTCCAGCCCCCGGATGGTTGACTTGTCCGCCGGCAACGGCAGCGTGGTGACGTCGGGACCGGTTGTCGAGGTCTTCGCCGTATCGGCCGAGCTGAATGTGCCCGCGGTGGCGCAGAAGTTCTACGAAACGCACGAGGATGCCTACGACTTCATCGTAATGTGGACGAACTACAACAGCGGGCTGCTCGACGAGGATGGCTTTGCGTTTGCAGCCATCGTGGCCAACAGCATCACCGGCATCGGCCTGACGCAGGGCAACTTCTCGGCCGAACTGGGCAGCGCCGGCCGCGCCTCCACTCTGCTGATGATGGAGAACCTGACGCGCTACCCGGATGACCCGCTGCAAGTGGTGCCTCTTCTCGGCGAGAACAACACCATCTCGGTGTTCGGCCAGGAGGCCGGCCACCGCTGGCTGGCCTACGTCCGTTATCCCATCGAAACGAATCCGCGCAGCACCGTTTTGTTGGGCCGCGACAACACCCATTGGAGCTTCTTCTTTAACTCCGAGGCATCGGTGGCGGAAGGCAACGAGATCCGTGACAACGGCGATGGCACCTTCACCACCACCGACACGGTGAAGCGGTACAGCCCGTTCGACCAGTACATTATCGGCCTGCGCGCGCCGGAGGAAGTGCCGCCCAGCTTCGTGGTGACGAATCCGAGCATTCTCGGCGCCGACCGCTCGCCGCGCACCGGCATCACTTTCCGGGGCACGCGTCTCGACGTCACGGCCGCGCGGCTGGTGGAGGCCAACGGCCGCCGCCTGCCCACCAGCGCCTTGGCCCAGAAAGATTTCAGCTTTGCGTTCATCGTGGTCGGCGACAAGAACAGTCCCGTCACGAACGCGCAGATCCAGAAAATTGAGCGCGTCCGGCAGGAATGGGTGAATTTCTGGGGCCCGGCCACCGGCGGGCGCTCGCGTGCCAACACGAGATTCGTGCGGGCGCTTTCGGTCACCGGGCTGCCGGCGGCCACGGTTCCGGGCGTTGCGGTGACGGCGCGGCTGCGGGCAGGCGCCGCCTCGAGCTCCGCCCGGACCTTTACGCTGGCCAGCTCGGCGCCGGGCACCGCTTCGGCGCCGGCGTTCTTGACCATCGCCGCGAATACGCGGGAAGTGGAATTCAGGATTACGCCGGGACTGGCGGGAACAGCGCGCATTACGGCAACCGCCGAAGGGCATGAAACCGCCGATGGCGTTGTCACCGTCGGGAACGCCGCTACCCTCCAGTTGACCGCCGTGGCCGGCAGCGGCCAGGTGGCGGCGCCCTCCGCCCGGCTGGCCCAGCCCCTGGTCGCGGAGCTGCGGGATTCGAATGCGCTGCCGGTGCCGGGCGCGGCGCTGCGTTTTTCCGCGCCGGCGGGCGTGACCTTCGGCACGGCGACGCCCACCACCGACGCGAACGGGCGCGCGCAAACCACGGTGACACTGGGTCCGTCGCTCGGCAGCGTCACGATTACCGCCACGGTCGCCGCGGTTGACGCTGCCCGCGTCAACTTCACCGCCGCCGCGCTGACGCCGGCCACGGTGCCCGCCGGCTCGGCCGTCAACGGCGCCAGCTTCGCGCCGGCGCCCGCGAGGGTGAGTCCCGGCAGCATCATCTCCATCTTCGGCACCAACCTCGCGGGCGAAACGCGGGCGGCGGCATCGCTGCCGCTGCCGACCACGCTCTCGAGCGTTACGGTGCTCATCAATAACACTCCGGCGCCGCTGTTCCTGGTTTCCCCGACGCAGTTGAACGTCCAGGTGCCGTTTGAAGTGAGCGGCAGCACTGCCACGCTTACCGTCAACAACGGCACGTCACCCAGCGCGCCCATCACGATGAACCTGGCCGGGGCGGCGCCCGGCATTTTCACCACGCTGCAAAACGGCAGCGGGCCCGGCGCGGTGACCCACGGCGATGGTGCGCTGGTCAGCGCCACCTCACCGGCGCGCGCCGACGAGGTGCTTTCCATCTTCTGCACCGGTCTGGGAGCGGTAACTCCCCTGGTGGCCAGCGGCCGCGCCGCGCCGGGCAACCCACCGGCGGCTGCCACCCTCCAGCCCACTGTTACCATTGCCGGACGGACGGTCGAGGTGTTGTTCGCCGGCCTCGCCCCGGGGTTCGCCGGGCTGTACCAGGTGAATGTCCGGGTCCCGTCCGGCATCGCCGCCGGCACGCATCCGCTGGTGATCACCTCCACCGTCGGCAGCAACTCCGTCACGCTGGCGATCCAGTAGCGAAATCGAGAGCAATGGGCGAACGCCGGCGACCCGCAGCATTCGCTCCGGGTTGCCGGCTGCTGGCCGTGACCGCGCATCCCGACGACGAGAGCGCGACGTTCGGCGGCACGCTGGCGCTCTATGCGGCCCGCGGCGTGGCGGTGGACGTGGTCTCGGTGACGCGCGGGGAAGCGGCGCGCAACCGCCCCAACTTGGGCGGCGAGGCCGTCAGCAACGAAGAGCTCGCCGCGCTGCGCAGCGGCGAGTTCCGCCGCGCTTGCGAGTTGCTGGGCGTCTCCTGGTGCGAAATCTGGGACTACCCCGATGGCCGCCTGAACGACGGCGGCTTCGACAAAATCGCCCACGACCTGTCTCGCGTGATGCGCGAACGCCGGCCCCATTTCGTGCTGGCCATGGGCCCGGAGGGCGGCTTCACCGGGCATCCCGACCACTCGGCCGTCTCCCGGCTCACCCAAGCGGGCTTTTTCGCCTGCCTGAAGCAAGGCGAAGAGTATCTGCCGGAGCGGCTTTTTTACGCGACCGCGCCCGGACCGCTGCCCGGATATCCGCCGCTGAACTTCAGTCCCATCACCATGGCGATTGACATCAGCGAGACATTCGAGCGGAAGATGCAGGCGTTCGAATGCCACCGCACGCAGGCGCCGCTATTCGCCCGCTTCCGCGCCGCCGTCCGGCATTACGGGGAACGCGAGTACTTCCACCTGGCGTGGCCGAAGGCCCCGGACGATGGCCAAGTGCGCGACGATCTCTTCGCCGCGATGCAGTTTAAGGCGCTGGGGGCTGAAACGTGACCTTTGAATCGGCGCTGAAGCGCTTGTAGTGCTCGTACTTGATGGTGAAGCG
>JBKKAI010000308.1:0-3124 GCA_046714815.1 Terriglobia bacterium
CAACTGGCGGAGTTCCTCGAACCAGTTGAGGACCACGTTGAGCTGGCGCGGGGCCGATCCCGGTTCACGCCGGACCATCAGGAAGCGTTTTCCATCCTCCGGCATCCCATAGCTCATGTAAGAGTGAAAAAAAAGGGAATTATCGAAGAGGCGCCGGTGGCGGCCCACATTGAACTGCGTGGCGGGCAACCCGCCACGCAGTTGGCCGCCGGTGCGCACTTCCACGGCCATGATCGCGTCGCCCGCCCAATAGAAGAGTTCCCCGCCGTCCGGCGACCACAACGGGAAGGTTCCGCCTTCGGTCGAGACCGCAACTCTCTTACCGGCGCCCGGATAGGCCTCAACGTAGACCTCGTTGCGTCCAGATTCATTGGAGACAATTGCCAGGGAGCGGCCGTTGGGGGAAATGACTCCGTCCCACTCATCGAAGGGAGTCTGCCGCACCGCTGACACCTTTCCGTTCGGAGAGAGCGCCCAGAGATCCCGGCCAGTCACAGGGTGCAACTCGACAAAAAACAGTGTTCCGTCGGGCCCCACAGAAGTGGCGAAATGGGCGTAGGGCCTCTTGAGCAAGGATTCGGCCGGCCGCGACCCGTCCGCGGGCAGCGAATACAGGCCCCAGTCTCCACCCCGGTTGGAAGTGAAAACGATTCTCGTCTCTCCATCGGTCCAGCGCGGGGCGTGATTCGCGCCCTCGAAGGTGAGCCGGCTGCGGGACCCCCGATCGAGGTCTTGAAGCCAGAGATCCAGGCCTTGCTTCACGATGGCCCGCGACCCGTCTCTCGTCAGGGCCACCTCCAGAAACTGCCCCTGTTCGGCGCCCAGCGCCCGGGTGTGTCCTTCGCGGTCCACCCAGACCAGCGAGCGCTTACTGGGATTCCCCGGCGCGTAGACCAGCGTGCCGTTGCCTGAGACCGCAAACCACGAGCGTTCGTCGTAGTCAAAATAGTTCACATCTTCGAGAACGGAGATCTCGGCGCGGGCTGGGCCGGGGCGCGCGGCTTGAAAGGGGGCGGCGCGCAACGCCGCGGCCGCGTCGCCCACCAGCAAATGACCGGAAGGAGAGTACTGGGCCCCGCCGGCGCCGGGCAGGACAAGCTGCCAGCGGCGGTCGGCCAGCGCCAGCACGGCGCTCCCGCTGACGCCTTTGCCCCAAACGGTGAACAGGACATGACGCCCGCCGGGAAGAATCTGCGGCCACAGATGCGCAAAACCCTGGTTGCTGGACTGGGTAATGACGCCGCCTTCCGGCCGGGTCAGCGACTCGAGGGCGCCACCTCCGGCCGGAACACGTTTCAGTCCGGAATCCAGGCTGGGCACGAAAATGATGCTGTCATCCTCGCCCCAACTGCCTCCGTAGGGAGTGGGAGTGTCGGCAATCACCGAAGGAGAGCCGCCCGCTACGGGCGCTTTCACAAGCTTGCCCTGCGCAAAGAACGCCAGCCAGCGATTGTCGGGGGAGAAGAACGGGTATTGCGCCGTCTTGCCGCCGCTGACCAATTTGGCCTCCAACGAGCGCAAATCGCGGAGGTAGAGCTGCGCTTCTTCAGTTCCCTGTCGCGCCGCGTAGGCGATGTATCGGCCGTCGGGCGAGATCGCCGGGTAGTCCGTTAGCTCCTGCCCCGCGGGCAGCGGGATGACCAGGCGGGTGACAGGCTTGGACGCCGAGGGGCGCAGCCACAGCCCCAGCCACAGCCAAAGTGCGGCGATCGAGGAGATCGCAGTGAGCAGAAGTAAGGTCCATTGCGGAATGCGCGGCCCAGCCCTCAGGCCGGGCGCCCCGGAAAGCGGAACGGCCGCTGCAAGTGAGGTGGCGGGTTCCTCCAGGAAAGCGTCGCCGATGTCTCGGAGGCGGAGCTTGGGGTCCTTTTGCAGGCAGCGGCGCAAGACCGGCAGCGGCGCTCCCGGGGGCAGCTTGTCCCAGTCGGGTTCCTTGGTCAGAATCGCGGCCATGCAGTCGGAGGCGGTGTCGCCGGGAAACGCCTGCTTTCCGGTAAACATCTCGTACAGGACGCAACCGAAGGCCCAGATGTCCGTGCGCTTGTCTACCGGCTTGCCCCGCGCCTGCTCCGGGGACATGTACGCCGCGGTGCCGAGGATCGTTCCCGCGCGGGTCGCCGCAATGCTCATGGTGGGCGAGTGGCTCAGGTCCACGGCGGGTGAGTCCTCCAACGCTTTCGCCAGCCCGAAGTCCAGCACTTTGACTTTGCCTTCCGGCGTCACCCTGATGTTGGCCGGCTTCAAGTCGCGATGGATGATTCCCTTCTCGTGCGCGGCCTCCAGTGCTTCGGCGATCTGCCGGCCGGTGTCCAGCGCTTCCTCCAGCGGCAACGGGCCACGCAGGGTTTCTCCAGGAACGTACTCCAGCACCAGGTAGCGAACGCCGTCCTGCTCTTCCAGCCCGTGAATGGCGGCGATGTTGGGATGATTCAGCGAAGCCAGGATCTGCGCCTCGCGTTGAAAGCGTGCCAGCCGCTCGGGATCCTTGGTGAAGGCTTCGGGCAGAACTTTGATGGCCACGTCCCGGCCCAGGCGCGTATCGTGCGCGCGATACACTTCGCCCATGCCGCCCGCGCCCAGCGGGGCGAGGATTTCATAAGCTCCCAGCCGTGATCCTCCCGACAGAGTCATCGGTCCCTTCCCAGATTGGGGTGCCCGCTGCGGATTGTATCTGCAAGACCCTGCGAGGAAGAAGCCGGAACTTCATGGACGCCGTTGTACCAAATACCCTTCTGTATTCCGGCGATTCTCATGACCCCTCCAAGCAGGCGGTAGCCGCATCCCCACTCTCGCTCTGCCGGCATGCACTTCCGGGATGCTTCTGCACTGGCGTGGAAGTTCGCGGGACTCAACTCGCCCTCCAGAACCACTGTGGCGCCTGGATGCGCTGAGCATCGTCGCGGGTGAACAGCGGCTCTGACCGATCCGGCACGCCGGTGCTCGACGATTTGTTGTCTCTGGAATCTAGCCCGGAAACCAGGGGTCGGCCGCAGAGGCACGGAGCAACCGTCGAGCGCGACACAGCCGCCGGACTAGTGTTCTACATCAGCCTTTCGGCTCGGGTTTGAGGGTGCGGGTGTCGGCGACGTTGCCGGCCACGTCCACGATGCGGACCTTGTAATAC
>JBKKAI010000309.1:0-2586 GCA_046714815.1 Terriglobia bacterium
GAATCGCCGTGGACAGCGGCGGCAGCCTCTACATTGCCGATACCGGGAACGCTCGCGTTCGCAAGGTCGCGGCGCTGGCGGTCACGCCGGTGCTGGCGGCGCGTCCCACGAGCCTAACCTTTGCGGCGCGGCAGGGACAACCGCCGCCGTCGCCGCAGAGCTTCACGATTTCCGGCGGGAACCTCGTTCCACTCTCCTGGACCGCGGAAGTGACCACCCAGGGCGGAGGGAACTGGCTGGCAATTTCGCCCTCCTCGGGCGCCGCGCCGGCGTCGGTGCTGGTGGCGGTGAACCCGGCGAACCTTGCGCCCGGTATCTTCCAGGGAACGATCAACATTGTCTCGCCGGGCGCCAGCGGTTCGCCGCAGGCCATCGCGGTGACCCTGAACGTGCAGTCCACGAATCCGCCGGCGATCGGGCTGTCACAACAGTTCGTGACCTTCAACTCCCTGCAGGGCGCGGTGAGCCCGCCGCCGCAGACCATCTCGCTGACCAACACCGGCGGCGGGACGCTCGGCTTCACGGTTCAGACCGAGACCAGCGGCGGCGGGCAGTGGCTGCAAGTCAGCGCCTCCGGCGCCACTGCGCCGGCGACCCTGACCATTCGCGCGAACAGCGGCAGCCTGGCTCCAGGCCTCTACCAGGGACTGGTCACGATCCGCGAGACCTCGACGGGCGAATTGCGCACCCTCGCCGTGACGCTGCTGGTCTCGCGGGCGGTGCCCATCCTGCAAGTGAGCCAGACAGGGCTGCTCTTTCTGGGCGTCGAAGGCGGTCTGACCATGCGGCCGCAAACGCTGCTGATCCAGAACCGCGGGCAGGGAGTGATGAACTGGCGCGTGCAGGCCAGCGTGGCCGGGACGGGCGACTGGCTCCGGGTGACGCCCGACCGCGGATCGAGCGATGCGGCCAGCCCCCAGACCGCTCCACCGATCACTGTGACGGTAGAGCCGGCACAACTGCGCGCCGGAGTGCACAGCGGGCTGCTCACTATCACCGCCGACGGCGCGCCGAACTCGCCGTTCGTGGCGCTGGTCCTGGTCAGCATGCAGCCGGCCGGGACCGAGCCGGTGGGGCTGATCCAGCCGGCGGGCCTCATCTTCACCGCGCCGGCGGGCGCGGCAGCGCCGCTCACCCAGGAAGTCACCGTCGCCAGCACCGGCGGACGCCAGTTGCAGTTCATCGCCGGCGTGCGGACGCAGAGCGGCGGCAACTGGCTGTCGCTTTCGCCCACCAGCGGAACGTTGTTGGGCTCGACCGACAGCGTGCGGTTGCAACTGACCGCAAGTCCGGCGGGGCTGGCGGCGGGAGTGTACGTTGGCTCGCTGACGGTCTCGTTCGGCAGCGGCGTGGTGCAGGACGTGGCCGTCGCGCTCATCGTAACCGCCGGGACGGTCACGGCTGCAAGCTCCGCCGAGCGCGCCGACTGTACGCCGTCACGGATTGTGATGGTGGAGACACAGGTCCTGCAGAACTTCCGCACCAGCGTCGGCTGGCCGACGCCATTGTTGGCGCAGGTGGTGAACGATTGCGGACAGCGGGTGACGGATGCCACGGTGCTCGCCACCTTCTCGAACGGCGACCCCTCGGTGGTGTTAAGCAATTTGCGCAACGGATTCTACTCGGGCACCTGGGTTCCGGCCGCCACTGCCGCGCAGATCACGCTGGCGCTGAGCGGCGTGCACAGCACCTTGGGATCTGCGACAGTGCGGCTGGCCGGCTCGCTGGCCTCGGCCGATACGCCTATACTGTTCCGCAACGGCGCGGTCAGCGGGGCCAGCTTCCGGCAGTTTGCGCCGCTGGCAGCGGGCAGCATTTTCTCGGTGTTCGGCCGCAATCTCGAGCGCACGCCGGCCGGCGCGACTCAGGTGCCGCTGCCGACGCGGCTGGGCGAAGTTTCAGTGAAGCTGGGCGACCGCGACGTGCCGTTGATCTTCGCCGGGCCGGGACAAATCAATGCGCAGGTGCCATTCGAGCTGCCGACCGGCAGTACGGCGTCCCTGGTGGTGAAAAAGGGCGACATCTTTACGACGCCCGAGCTGGTGACGATTGTTCCGGCGCAGCCGGCGATCTTTTCGGTGAACCAGTCAGGCAGCGGGCAGGGCGCCGTTCTGGACGCGCAGTTCCGCCTGGCGGACTCTTCCAATCCGGTGACGGCCGCCGATGTGGTCCAGATTTACGCCACGGGGCTGGGCCAAACCGATCCGCCGATGGCGACCGGAGCCGCGGCTCCGGGCACGCCGGCCCGCCTGCTCGTCCCGGCCACGGTGACCATCGGCGGCCGCGACGCGCTGGTGGAATTCGCCGGCCTCGCGCCTGGTTTCGTCGGCCTTTACCAGGTCAACGCCCGCGTGCCCTCGGGACTTACGCTGGGCAACGCCGTGCCGGTGGTCGTTTCGCAAAGCGGTGTGCTCAGTAATACCGTGACGATAGCCGTCCGCTGACCGAAATCCCAGGTTCCATTGTGGTAAAGTGACCGCAGATCCTGCCCGAAGTGTGGTAAAAGCGCACCAAACGCCGAAATCTTACTCTTCCGTAACTAACTGTTTGTAAAAGACATACCGGAATGTGTTGAATCGGCAGCCG
>JBKKAI010000310.1:0-3975 GCA_046714815.1 Terriglobia bacterium
TCGAAGCCGCTTCACCTCACGGGCGGCAACCTCGGCAAGAAAACTACTGCGGCCCCTTTTTCCGACCAGCGCATCAATCTCGGCGACCAGCGCTTCAGGCAGAATAACGTGTGTTCTTCTGTTTTCCATGCGGTTCGCCCCCTGTTGGCCCACAGCGCATTCTAGCCGAAGATTTCGCGGAAGACGCGGCGCACGCCACTGGTCACCGTCTCGAGCGTTTCGTGGAGCGGGCGGCCGCGCAGGGAAGCGGGCAGCCAGCGGCCGGCGAGCCGGGCGAAGGAATCGGCCGGCGGTCCCGGCGCGGGGAGCTCGCTGTCGGAGCGGCCGGTGGAAAGGCGCAGCGCGTGCTCCAGGCTGCGCAGGAACACGGCGCCGTCGCGCAGCGCCTGGGCCTGGTGTGGCCGGAGCTGCCCCATCCACTCGACAACTTTCAGCCGCTCGGGCGTGGTCAGCGACGGGAAAAAAACCTGCGCCGCCTGCAGCCGCAGGTACGTCAGGATGAAATCAATATCGTAGTAGCCGCCCGGAGCGGTCTTCAGGCGGTTGTGCGGCCCGGCGGTGGCCTCCAGCTTTTTGCGCATCTCGGCCAGCTTGACGGCGGCGTCGGCGCCGCGGCCGAAGCGCTCGCCGATGGTGTTCTGGATTCGCGTCAGCAGCACTGTCCCTTCGGCCACGTCCCCGGCCACCACGCGGGCCTTCATGTAGGTGATGGCCTCCCAAGGCTGCGCGGCCGAAGCGAAATACTCGGCGAAGGCCGGCTCGGCCTCCACCAGCTCTCCCTCGCGGCCGCGCGGCCGCAGCCGCGAATCCACGGCAAAAATCGTCCCCTCGCCCGTGTAGGCGGAAACCAGCTCGATCATGCGCTCGGCCACGCGCGTCCAGAAATGCTTCGCCTCGGGATCGCCGCCGCGGTAGAGGAACCCCAGGTCGGCGTCGGAGGCAATGTCGAATTCCCGGATGCCCAGGCGCCCCAGCGCCACCACGATCAGGTCGCCCTGCGGGCGTGGCAGCGAGCGGGCGGTTTCGTTCACCGCGGCCTGATAAGCGGCGCGGAGCACCTGCTCGGCCAGAACGCTGGTGGCCTCGAGCGTCGAGAACACCGGCACCGGCCCCATCAGGCTGTGCGCGTGCACGCGCAGCAGCTTGCGGCGGTAGTGGCGCCGGATCAGCGTCATCTTTTCGGTAAGCGCGATGTCGGAAGCGGCCACGTGCGCCAGCAGCGCATCGTCCTGCACGGTGTAGGCGGCCTCGGCGGCGATGCGCCCCTGCTCCTCCACCGCCAGCGCTTCGCCCGCGGGCGGCAGTTCGGCCAGCTCGGCGATCTCGGCCGGATGGCGGATCAGCAGTTCACTGAGAAACGGGCTGTGCTCGAACAGGTCGGCGGCGCGCTCCAGCACCCGCGGGTTGCCGCAGAGATAGCCGAACGCCTCGGCGCTGGAATACGCGCTGGTCATGAAGCGCCGCAGCGTCTTGCGGCCGCGCTCGACCGGCAGGCCGCCGAGAACGCGGTGGAGAGGCGGGCAGTTGCTCTCGATCGAGCGCAGCAGCTCGGGATAGTTCTGCTCGCCGGCGCCGGCGGTGAACGGCGCCACCGGCTCGAGCATAAACCCGCCGCCCGGTTCCTCCGCCGGCGAGTGGGCCAGGATCAAGCGGTCGTAGATGTCGCGCACGCGCTTCATGTGCCGCTCGACCTCGGCCAGCAGGGCGTCGGCGGCAACCTTCTGGGGATCCGCCCCCGGAACCCGGGAGTTGGCCTGCTCGATGCGCGCGCGGCGGGCCAGCACCGCCAGCGCGTTGCGCGAGCCGGGCAGCCGGTGGGTCTGCTGGCCGCGCTCGAGCTGCAACAGGTGCTCGATGTTGCGCAGGAACAGGTAAGCGCGGCTCAGGCGCGCATAATCGCGCTGCTTCAGATAGCCCTTGTCGGCCAGCTTCTGCAGGGCGAACATGGTGCCGGCCGAGCGCAGCCACGGTTCCTGGCCGCCGTACAGGCGCTGCAGGCACTGCGCCAGGAACTCGATGTCGCGGATGCCGCCGCGCTCCAGCTTGACGTCGCAGCCGAGGCTGCGCAGAGTGCGGCGCTTCAGCGCCTCGCTGATGCGGTCGCGCGCAAACAGCACGCTGTCAATCGCCGCGAAGTTGACCGATGTGCGATAAATCTGTGGCAGCACGGCGTCCAGGAAAGCGCGCGAAAGCGCGGCATCGCCGGCCGAGTGGCGCGCCTTCACCAGGGCCTGCAACTCCCAGTCGCGGGCTCGCTCGCGGTAATACTGGAGCGCGCCCGCCGCCGAGCCGGCCATGGCGCCCTGGCTGCCGTGCGGCGGCAGCCGCTGGTCCACGCGGAACACCGTGCCCTCCGGGCCGAAAGCTGTGAGCGCCCCCACCACGCGGTGCGCCAGCTTGACGAAATACTCCTTGTTCGAGATGCTGCGCTCCGGAGCGTGCGCTCCGGGTTGCCGGCCGCCGGCCGTTTCACCGTTCGCCCCATAGAGAAAGATCAGGTCAATGTCGAGCTGTAATTCAGCTCGTTGCCGCCGAGCTTGCCCAGCGACAGCACCGCCACCGGACATTCCTTGCTCCCGCCGCCGCCGCCCGGCGGGTGGCCCGCCGCGCCGCCGCCGTTGGCGGGAATCATTGGAGTCATCGGCAGGCCGCAGCTTTCCGCCAGCTCTTCGCGGGCGCGGGCCAGGGCGTAATGCAGGATGGCGTCGGCCAGCGCCGAGAGCTCCAGCGCCACCTCGGGAAGGGTGGCCAGGCGCAGCACGTCGCGAAGGACGATCCGCAGGTACTCGCGCCGCTTGTAGCGGGCCAGCAGCGCGGAAAGGTCGGCGCCGGCCTGGGACGGCCCGGCCGCGAACGAATCGAGGCCATGCAACAACTCTTCGCAGGTTTTCACGCGGTGCAGCGCGGGCTCCTGTTCCAGCCACGTGACCAGCGCGGGCTGCTGGATCAGCGTGTCGGAAAGGTACGGGCTGTAGGAAAAGAGGACCAGCAGGTGGTCGAGCGCCGGCCGGCTCTTGCCCACGAATTCCCGCACTTCCGGCGGCGCGGCCGCGATGAAGCGCTCCAGGTTATTGAGGGCCGTGTCCGGATCGGGCAGGTGCGCCAGCAGCCGCGGCAGCGTTTCCCACGCGCTCGAGGGGAGTTGCCCTTTCAGCCGCGAAAAATTCTCCTGCGCGCGTGCCCGTTCGAGAAAATGTACGAACCGCAGGGCGGCTTCCATTTCACGATTCTTATAACACAGCCGCGCTCGGCCCCCGGCCGCAGTACAATTCCAGGCATGTGGCGGCTATCCCCATCCCGGCGTCACGGCCGGACGGGCCGGGTCCACACACCGGGCATCCTGTGGCGCCTGTACGGAGCGTTGCGGGGAACCGAGCAGTCGCTGGTGCGGCCCGCGCCGGAATTGCCGCTGGTGGTGATCGCCCACTCACCGGGCGAGCGCGCTCCGGCCGCGGAGTTGCGCGGCGCGCTGGAAGAAACCTGGCTGACGGTTCCGGAACGGGTCCGCCGGCAGTACCAGGCGGTGCTGCGCAGCGCTCCACCGATGGCGGTGGTGCTGCTGCGGCGGCTGAGCCCCTGCGGCTGCCTGGGACACCACCATCCGCCGGGGACCGAGTCGCGCATCGCTCGCACGTTGCGTGCGAGGAGCGGCGTCAAGGTGGCCGAGCTGGACCTGGCTTATCAGGGCATCCGCGAATGGCAGCCACTGCCGCTCTCGGACCTCGCGGCCGGGCCGTCGCTCCGGGACGCCGACCGCGAAGAGATGGACGTGTTCCGCTACCGGCTGGGGCTGCTCGATGTGTTCCTGCACGAATTGCACCATTATGCGATGCCGCACGAGCCGGAGCATGCCGTGCGCGCGCGCAGCCGGAAGTTCTACGCCGATGTGCTCGATGCGTTCACGCAAACACACTTCGGCGTCCCTTACGGGCTGGAGGGAGTGATGAATGATGAATGATGAATTGAGTTTAACTG
>JBKKAI010000311.1:0-2658 GCA_046714815.1 Terriglobia bacterium
CGCGAGGGTGCGCGAAAAAGGCCCGCGTCTGTTCAATGTTGACTCCGGGCGCATCGGCGTGGTGGGTCACTCGGCGGGCGGTTACCTGACGCTGATGTCGGGATTTGTGGTCCGGCCGCGCCCGAAAGCGCTGGTCTCGTTCTACGGGTACGGTGACATCGCGGGCGCGTGGTACAGCCGCCCCGACCCCTTCTACTCCAAGCAGGCGGCCGTGTCGAAGGAAGAGGCGTACAAGACCGTCGGCGGCCCGGTGATTTCCGGCACACCTATGCCGCATCAGCGCTTCCGCTTCTACCTGTACCTGCGCCAGCAGGGGCTGTGGCCGAAGGAAGTGGCCGGCCACGATCCAGACACCGAGCCGCGCGCCTTCGATAGGTTCTGCCCGTTGCGCAACGTGACGGCGGAGTACTCGCCGACGTTGTTGTTGCACGGCGACCAGGACACCGACGTGCCGTACGCCCAGTCGGCGATGATGGCCGAAAAGCTGAAATCCACCGGCGTGAAGCACGAGCTGATCACCATCCCCGGCGGTCCCCACGGCTTTGACGGCCGCTTCCGGGACCCTGCGGTAACGCGCGTCTTCGACCGCGTCCTACGCTTCCTTGGGAGCTCGGTGTGAATCCCGGTCTGACCGCTCCGAGTTCATCCGTGTGCTGACGGGCTCTTGGTTATGGCTCCCGCACTCCGCGCACAACTCCACATTTCCCATTGCGAGCGGGTCTTCCCGGTTGGGATATACTCGGCGAGGAGGATCTGCAGTGGCTGCCCGGAACACGGAGATCGCAATTTTGGAACGGCTCATTGCGCCGGATCAGGAAGACCTGTCTCCCGAAGCCGCTCGCTATCTCATCGCGATTGACTTCACTGTGGCGGATCGGGAACGGATGAATCTGCTTGCCGCGAAGGCGCGCGCGGGTGAACTGACGGACGAGGAAGCCGTGGAAGTTCAGAACTACAGGCAAGTGAGCCACGTTCTCGCACTGCTCCACTCGAAAGCCAGGCGATCATTGAACCGAGCCGGTTCCGGCCCGACTCTTGCGTGACCAAGGAGCTTGCGGAAGGGGTTTGGCGCCGGGCCGGCGGCACGTGTGAATACTGCTCGATGCCGCAGGTCTTTTATGACGCACCCCACCAAATTGACCATATCATCGCACTCAAACACGGCGGGGAAACTGTTCTGGGGAACCTCGCTTTATCGTGCTTTCATTGCAACACGCATAAAGGACAGAACATCGCGGGGCTTGATCAGGAAAGCGGTGAAGTCGTTCGATTGTTTCATCCGCGACAAGACCGATGGTCTCTGCACTTCCACTGGAACGGCGCTTTCATCGAAGCTTTGAGCGCAGTCGGCAGAGTCACCATCAACGTGCTGGAGATCAACGCCGCCGATTACGTCGCAGTCCGCCAGGCGCTGATTGAAGAAGGCGTACTCCTGCTGACGGGCCGGGAGCACGGCAAGACGCGGCCCTGACCGATCCGTGTTCATCCGAGCTTGACGCGCGCGGCAGTCTAACGCCCAAATCCGCGTAATCGGTTCGTAATCCGTGAAATCCGCGGATTAGCGCGCGACGCGGAACGCCGCCATCTCGGTGGTATTGCGGACCAGCAGGTACCCGCCGCCCAGGGCCGGGTGGTTCCAGGTTTTTCCCTCGATGGCGGAAAAGCGCGCCAGCTCCTGGAAACGCTCCGGCGCCGCTTTCACCAGGGCCAGGTCGCCGGACTCGCTCAGTACGATCAGGTTTGGGCCGGCCAGCACCAGTTGCCCGTAACCGTAGCGGCCGCCCTTCCACTTGCGCTCGCCGGTGCGCAGGTCCACGCAGGCCAGGATGGCCTCGTCCAGCCCGTACACGTGGCCGTTGAGCAGCACCGAGCTGGTGAACTTGTTTTTCATGTTGATGTTTTCCCAGACCGTGCGCGCCAGGAAACCCTTGTCGGTCTTGTTGACTTCCACCAGCGCGGAGCCGTGCCCGTAGCCGGCGGAAATAAAGAAGCGCTTGTCGTCCACCACGATCGGCTGCGCGCTGTTGATGTCGTACTCGGTCTGCCAGGGATAGTCCCAGAGCAGCGCGCCGTCTTCGACCGTGATTCCCATGGCGCGGCGGGCGCTCACCACCAGCAGTTGACGCTGTCCGGCCAGCGTCACTACGGCCGGCGAGGTGTAGGATTGCTTGTCGTCGAGCGATTTCCAGACCGGCCGGCCGGATACTTTATGATACGCCACGACGGACTTCCCGGGTGAGCCGCCCGGAAGCACAACGACTTTTTCGTCCACGATCAGCGGCGAGGCCGACATGCCCCAGGTGATGTTCTCCGCCTGGTTCCCGGTGAGGATGTTGTGCGACCAGATTTTCTTTCCGGTCTCGGCGTCCAGGCAGTGAAGCTCGCCTGTCGCGCCGAGCGCATAGAGGCGTCCTTCATCCCAGGTGGGCGTGGCGCGCGGGCCGTCGCCGCCCATCGCCTCCTGAAAGTTGGCGGTCCAGGAGTGCGCCCATAATTCGCGGCCGGTGGCCAGGTCGTAGGCGGTGACCACCTCGCGGTCGCGCCGCTGCTCGATGGTGAAGGCCTTCCCATTCACGATCGCGAAGGAGGCGTAGCCGCCGCCGATCGGCTGCCGCCAGAGCGGAGTCAGGCCCTTTTCTGGCCATTGCGCCAGAAAGC
>JBKKAI010000312.1:0-2509 GCA_046714815.1 Terriglobia bacterium
GAGTGCGGTGGCTGGCCACCGCTTTGACGCGAGTCGCGGCTTGCCGCGACCGCAGCCCAAGTGGTTTTCACGCCCGGCATTGGCCTTCGCGGAAGCAAGCGTCCGCGCGGAAAAGCGGTGGCAAGCCCCCGCACTCCAAACCAGAGCCGGCCTGCCTGCGCAACCGTCCCGCTGCTGGACGGCGGATGGAGCGTCTCGGCGACGGTCGGTGAACACACCGGGCCTGACGCCGGCAGCCGGCGTGTAGCGCCGCAGAACGGATGAAACAGCAACCAAACTTTTCGCCGACGGCGGCGGGTGACGAGCCGACTCACTTCGGGTCAGGCTGGATCAGCGGCGTCCTTTCGACAGCTCTTGGGGCGATCGGCTTGGGCGCCGTGTTCTGCTTCCACTACCCCTGGCTGCTTACTATGCCGGAGCTGCGCGGGCTATACCCGATCCCGTACGTCCGCGCACTGCTCCACCTCGTGTTGGTCAGTTCCTTCCTGCTCGGCGCAGTGAGCGTCTGCCTGCGGCAGAGCAAAGCTCTGGGGATGGCCGGCATCACGCTCACCCTGGCCGCGGCCCTGCTCGGCGGCTCGCGCGTGCCGCTCGACGGGGATCTGGCCGCCGGCCCGTTTCTTGGCCTGGACTGGTTTCTGCTCAACCTGATCGCTTACTCGGCCGTCTTCATTCCGTTGGAACGGCTGTTCGCCCGGCGGCCGGCACAGCCAGTGCTGCGCCGCGGCTGGCGGACCGACCTGGCGTACTTCTGCGTCAGTTCGTTGCTGGTCCAGGTTACGACGCTGTTGACGATGAAGCCGGCGATGGTGTTTTTTCAATGGGCCGCCCATCCGGATTTGCAGGCCCGGGTTGCCGGACAGCCGTTCCTGCTCCAGTTCGCGGGCATCCTTGTGTTGACGGACTTGACGCAGTACTGGGTCCATCGGCTGTTCCACGCGGCGCCGGCCCTGTGGCGCTTCCACGCGATTCACCATTCCGCCGAGACCATGGATTGGCTGGCCGGGTCGCGGTTGCACCTGGTGGATGTGGCTGTGACCCGCGGGCTCACGTACGTGCCGATCTACATCCTGGGATTTGCGCAGGCGCCGCTGTTCGCCTACGTGGCGTTTGTCAGTATTCAGGCGACCTTCATCCATGCCAATATCCGTTTCGAGTTCGGCCCGTTGCGATGGGTGCTGGCCACGCCGCAGTTCCATCACTGGCATCACGGGGCGGAGCGGGAAGCGATGGACAAGAACTTCGCCGTCCATTTGCCGGTGCTGGACTGGCTGTTCGGCACTTTCTTCCTCCCGAAGGGCCGCTGGCCGGCATCCTACGGGCTTGCGGGGGACAATCCGCTCCCGCCTGGCTATTGGCGACAGTTCGTACATCCATTTGTGCCGCAGAGCGCACAGGGCGCGGCGGCGCCCTTCAGTCGTTCGAGAAAACGCCCGTTGCCGCGCTCCGTTGTGCGCGTTTTCCCGGAGCGAGACAAGCCTGACGGCGCACCTTGAACCTGATGGTTCCCCGACCTACTGCGCGGTGATTGTGGAAACCTGGGAGCGCGGTTCGCCTGCACACCTGGCTGAAAACCAGCTACGGTTTGCGCCAGGAGAAGACGTCGTGGTGTTCCACGGGCGCGGGCAGCCGGGCAAAACCCTGGCGGTCGAGCAGCCGGAAATAGGCTTCGCCGGCAATCCAGATGCTGTCCGGCTCGGCGTTTTTCTGCAGGTGGCCGGCCACGTCAATCACCTCGTCGCTCAGGAACTCCAGCGGCTTGTCGTGCGGCAGCAGCACCTCGCCGAGATTGATGCCGCAGCGCAGGCGAAACGGACTGCGCAGGTGGTGGCCACCCTTGTTGAAGCTATCGAGCGCGAGAAGAACGCCGCGCGCGGCCGCGACGGCGTCATCCACCGAGGGAAAACAGCTCATGAAACCGTCTGCTGTCCATGTAAGCTTGTACGGCCGGTACTCCCGGATGACCCGCTCGACCATCCGGCGGTACGCATTGAAGGCCTGCTCGATCGCCACCTTCTCTTCGCCGAGCTTCAGCGTTGGGCCGCCGGCGATGTCGAGCGAGAGAAAGGCCATCTCTTTCTTCACCTCGCCCAGTAGCCGCTTGGCGGCCGCGTAATCGCGCAGCAAAGATATCCGGGAGCCCTTGCGGTATGCCGCCGGCGCAACGGCCAGCGGCCGGATCGCCGGCTTGTCGGGGCGCAAGAGCGGCTCCCGAATCCACGATTCCAGCCTGACCAACTGGTCGGCTACGACGTTCTTTAGAAGATAGGCGGCCAAAGCCAGCCCGACCAGCCGGAAGTCCAGGTTTCCCCAGGTAAAGCTGATTCCGAAGAGCTCGATGATCAGTAATAAGGCCGGCTCCACTACCCAGTAAAGGAAGTAAAACGCGGTCGCCTGCTTGACCAGGTGGGGTGACACCAGCGGCAGCGGGAACAGCGCGATGCAAGCCACCACATAGAAAGTAAGGGCCGAAACCACGACCCAGCGCAGGGACCTGACGGCGAATGCC
>JBKKAI010000313.1:0-4937 GCA_046714815.1 Terriglobia bacterium
CCTGGAAGTTTCTATATGCTATGCGGGGGGGGTAGGCGCCGCTGTATGCTGTGGAGCCTGGGCGTGGCGCCGGCTCTGCCGGCCGCCTCGAAGACCCCGCCGCCAACGCGCCCTCAAATCCAGGGAGTGTTTCCCCGCGGGGGCCAGCAGGGCGCTCAAGTCGAGGTCACAATCCGCGGCAGAGACCTCCACAATGCCTCGGAAATCAGATTCGCCGCTTCGAAGCTCCGGGCGGAAATCCTCAAGGCCGAGCACAACCTCATTCGGGCACGCTTTCATCTCGACTCGTCCGCCGAGCCCGGACGGCACGATTTCCGGCTGATCGCGCCGCACGGCTCGACGGTCAGTTGGTTCGATGTGGGGACTCGCCCGGAGGCGTTCGAAAAGGAGCCCAACAACGACTTCCCACGCGCCGAGCCGATTGACTTTTCACGCCTGTTGAACGGTATCGTCAAGGCCGGAGATTACGACTGCTTCCGGTTCAGCGCGCGCGCCGGACAGACGCTTACCTTCGACATCAACGCCACGCGCAACGGGTCGCCGCTCGACTCGGTGATGAGCCTGCACGAGGAAAGCGGCGCCGAGATCGCCTACTCCGACGACTACTATCAGTTCAAGGACGCCCACATCGTCCACACCTTCGAGAAGGGCGGCGCCTACTACCTGCGGGTTTACGGGTCGGGCGAAAGCGGGTCGGACTTCTCCGACTACCGGTTGACGGCGGGCGAGATGCCCCAGGTGGACCACGCGATGCCCATGGGCGGGCAGCGAGGCAAGACGGTCGAGGTCCGGCTGACCGGCGTCAATCTTCAGGCCATCCCCACCGGGTCGAATGCGGGCGCCGTCCTCGGCGACGGTCTGGCCACCGCGGAGGTGGTATCCCGCAGCCCGCAGCCGGCAACGCAGACGGCCCCGCCGTCGGTAACGATCCGCCTCACCGTGCCCGAAACAGCGCTCCCCGGCCTCTACCGGCTGCACGTGGCCGGCGCCATCCTTCCGGCGCCGTTCGTGATCTCCGAGCATCCGGAGATGACGGTTCCCGGCGACGCTGCTCGCCGCAAGGATGATCCACTCGCGGTCGCGCTCCCGATCGTCATCCACGGCGTCCTTGACAAGCCGAAGGCCGCCGACTACTTCTCATTCCGCGTCGAGGAGCCGCAGACCGTCGTTCTGACGGCCGACTCCCAGCAACTCAACTTTCTGCTCGACCCACTGGTTGCGGTGTACGACGACTCCGGCAAGCGCATCGCCTACCAGGACGAACCGACGACAAATACCGGCAGAGAGCCGGTGAACATGGACCCGCACCTGGTGGTCCACCTGCCGAAGGCCGGGCGTTACACCGCGATGATTCGCGATAATGCCTACCGCGGCCATCCTACGTACGCCTATCGCTTCACCATCCGGCGCGCTCTGCCCGACTTTTCCCTGAAGGTGATCGGCACCGACGAGACTCTTTACCGGGGCGCCGAGAACATCGTGACGCTGCGGGTGCGGCGCCTGGAAGGCTGGACCACGCCGGTGGAGGTCTGGGCCGAAGACCTGCCGGAGGGAGTGACGGCGCCGAGGAGGATCGCCGAGCCGAAGAATACTTTCTACCGAAACACCTGCGGGGAGGGGCATACGCTGGACGGCACGAACGTGGAGATCCCGATCAAGGTGCCCGCCGATGCGGCGCTGAAGATGAGCCAGATTCGCTTTCGGGCGCGCGGTGTGATCGAGGGCCGCACCGTCGAGCGCGAGGCGTATACGCGATACTGGTGGCGGGTGAATCAAAAGATCATGGGCGATGCGCAGACCGGGCGGCTGCACGTGACGATCGCCGATCCTCCGCGGCTCATCCTGACCGCGCCGGACAGGGTCGGTGTCGCCCGCGGAAAGCCGGGAACAATCCGTGTGATCGTGAATCGCTTCGATGAGGGCAACTCTCCGCTGGAAGTGAGCGCCGAAACGCCCGAGGGAGTTGCGCCCGAGGGAGTTTTGGTCGAGCCGGCGACGGTTGATCCCAGCTCCACGGTGGCCTTGGTGAAGGTCACCTCCACGCGGGATCGGCCGGCGACCGTGGTGCTGGTGGGAAAAACAGAGGGAAGGGTGATTGGCAAGTCTCACCCGATCGTCATCGCTCCCGGTGGGCAAACCGCCGCGCCGGAGGCTTCCCCGTTCGGTGCTTCTGATGATAATTGCACTCCTTAGCGCGCTGGCGATGGCCGTGCCCGTATTGGCTGCCGAGATCTCCGTGCACCCTCCGGCGGTCCAGTTGCAGGGAGCCAAAGCCACGCAGATACTCGTAGTCAGCGCGGGCGCCCGCGGGCGGCGCGAAAGCGGAGGCGGCGCCCGTGATGTTACCGCCAGGTGCGTCTTTCGCGTTTCAAATGCGGCCATCGCAGCCGTCTCAAAAGACGGCCTGCTGACCGCCGCCGCCGACGGCAGGACGATGCTGGCGGTCTCCTGCAAGGAGGGCCGCGCCTCGGTTCCCGTCACCGTCACCTCGGCAGGCCGAAAGCCTGAGATCAGTTTCGTCAAGGACGTAGTGCCCGTATTCACCATGGCCGGATGCGCCGGCTCCAACTGTCACGGCTCGATCCGCGGGCAGGCGGGATTCAAGCTGTCGCTCTTCGGCTACGAGCCGGCCGACGACTTCCAAGCCATCACCGGCGGTGATGGACGCCGCATCAACCGCGCCGAACCGGAGAAGAGCCTGATTCTGGCCAAGCCGACATTCCAGGTGTCGCACGGCGGAGGACTGCGCTTCGCGGTGGGGTCGCTCGAATACCGCACGATCCTGGATTGGATCCGCGGCGGCGCAACGTATGACAGCGCCGGATCTCCGCGCATCGTGTCGCTCGCGGTGTTCCCCGGGGAACGCATTCTCGCTGGGGCAGGCGACACTCTTCAGCTGGTGGCGGCCGCGAAATACTCCGATGGGACCAGCCGCGATGTCACCCATCTCGTCCAGTACGCGTCGAACAACCCGGACGTGGTCCAGGTCTCAGCGAAAGGGAAGGTGACCGGTCTCCGGCCGGGCGAGACCGCGGTGATGGTGCGGACTCTGGGCCAGGCGGTCGCCGCGAGGATCTACATCCCGCAGGAACGGCCGGCGCGGCCCTACCCGCAGGCGTCCCCGGACGTGGCGCGAAACAACTATGTGGATGAGCACGTTTTCGCGAAGCTCCGGCGCTTGAACATCATTCCCTCGCCCCTGTCGAGCGATGAGCACTTTCTCCGCCGCGTCTATCTGGATACCATCGGCCTGCTGCCCACCGAAAGCGAGGCTGTCGAGTTTCTGAAGTCATCCGATCCGAAAAAGCGCCCGGCGCTGATTGACCGGCTGCTGGCGCGCCCCGAGTTCTCTGAATTCTGGGCGATGAAGTTTACCGAACTGTTTCGTTCCGGCACTCACGAGGCCGGCCAAAAGGGCGCGCGGATCATCTTCCAGCACCTGAAGCGCTCGATCCTTCAGAACAAGCCCTACGACAAGCTCGTCACCGAGCTGATTCTCAGCCAGGGCCAGCACCTGTTCGGCCCGGAGCCCACCAGCTTCTACAACATCAGCCGCGACTCCAATCCACCCGATCACGCCACCAACATCAGTCAGATCTTTCTCGGCCTGCGAATCGAGTGCGCCAAGTGCCACAACCATCCGTGGGAGAAGTGGACCCAGGACGATTTCTACGGCTTCGCCGGATTCTTTGCCCGCGTCGCGAAGAAGGAGGTCTACCAGAACGACGAGAATGGGCACTACTACGCGGCAGAAGGAATCGTCGAGCACCCGAAGACCAGGAAGCCCGTCGTCCCCAAGTACCTCGACGGAGCCTTCGAGCCGGATGAGCCGGAAAAGGACATCCGCGAATCCCTGGCCGCCTGGATGACCTCGCCCCGGAACCCGTTTTTCTCGCGGGCCATCGTGAATCGCATCTGGAAGCACTACCTCGGCCGCGGCCTGGTGGAAGAAGTGGACGATTTCCGCGTCACCAACCCACCGACCCATCCCGCGCTGCTGGACGCCCTGGCCAACGACCTGTCCGGCCACGGCTACGATCTGCGCCACCTGGTCCGCGTGATTCTAAACTCGCGGACCTACCAGTTGAGCGGCGAGCCGAACGATTCGAACCGCGGCGACACGCTCAACTATTCGCATTACTTCCTGCGCCGGCTGCTCGCCGAGCAGATACTCGATACGCTGGCCCAGGTGACCGGCGCCGAGGAGAAGTACAGCGGCTACCCGCCCGGCACCCGCGCCATGCAGGTGTACTCCGGCTCGCCGAACTACATGTTGTCGGCGTTCGGACGGCTCCCCCGCGACACGATCTGCGAGCGCGACCATCAGCCGGACATCGCCCAGACCCTGCACCTGATCTCCGGCGATACGATCCACAAGAAGTTGACGAAGTGGCAGCCCGATCCGGCGCTGAACGACGAGCAGCAGTTGAACCGCCTGTTTCTGACCTCTCTGGCTCGTTACCCGGACCTGGCCGAGCGGAGCCGCATCCTGGCCGAAGTAAAGGCCAGGGATCGCCGCGAGGTTTTCCAGGACCTGCTCTGGGCCTTACTGAACTCGAGAGAGTACTTGTACAATCACTGAGCCTGAGAGAGGAAGAGCCATGACCCATTTCAGCCGCCGCGCTTTCCTGAGAGTCGGCTCCATCGCTCCCTTCGGCTTTCTCTCCTGGGGCGACGTCCTCCGGGCGGAGGCGAAGCCCAAGAACAACCTCTCCGTCATCCACCTCTGGCTGGGCGGGGAGCTGAGCCACATTGACAGCTTTGATCCGAAGCCCGACAGCAAACCGGAGTTCCGCGGCATCTTCAAGACCATCCCCACCAGGACCGACGGCCTCCGTTTCTGCGAGCACCTCCCGCTGTCCGCCGGACAATCGGACAAATACGTAGTGATCCGCTCGATGACCCACAAGGAAGGCTCGCACGAGAAGGCCTCGACG
>JBKKAI010000314.1:0-2622 GCA_046714815.1 Terriglobia bacterium
TCCGGCCCGGTGAGCTTCATGCGGGGGGCCGCCGCGGGCGCCGGCCCCCCCGCGGCCTGGGCAGGTGGAACGGCTGCTTCGCGAGACGTTTGCGCTCGAGGATATCGGCATTCGGCTGCGCGCGCTCGAGTCGCGCGGCGTCGTGGCCCTGGAGAGCGCCGCCGGATTCGTGAGCGACGCGGTAGCCGCGGCGGCCGGGAAAACGGCGGGTGAGATGGGCTGGTCCGTGGCCCCGGTCCTCACCTACCTGGCGAACAGCATTCGCGCCGCGGGCCGCGAAATTCCCTATTCGCTCGTTACGGCGACGGCGCCGGAGGTCGTTGCCGGCGCGAGCTTCGCCACCGGCGACTCCATCGTTCTGAACGATTGGGCGGCGCGCGAGCTGGGGGCGCGGCCCGGCGACGCGGTTACGCTCGACTACTACGTCTGGCATCCCGATGGCCGGCTGGAAACCCGCAGCGCCGATTTCCGGCTGTCCGGAATTGTCCCGCTGGCCGGCGGCCCGGAGCGTGCGCTCCGGGTTGCCGCCGATCCCGACTTCGCGCCGCAGTATCCCGGCATCACCGATTCGGACAACCACGGAGATTGGGACCCGCCCTTCCCGCTCGACCTCCAGCGCATCCGGCCGCGGGATGAGCGTTACTGGGACCTGCACCGCACCACGCCAAAGGCATTCATCTCCATCGAGCGCGGGCAGGAGCTTTGGCAGTCGCGCTTCGGAAAAGTAACGTCGTTGCGGCTGAAACCCGCGGCCGGCGCGCCCCTCGGGGCGGCAGCGGCCGGCTTCGAGAAGAAATTGACAGCGGCCATTGACCCCGCCACGGCGGGCCTTTCCGTTTACGCCGCCGCGGCCCAGGGCAGGGAAGCGTCGCGTGGCGCCACGGACTTCGGCGAGTACTTCGTTTATTTCAGTTTTTTTCTGGTGGCGTCGGCGCTGCTGCTCGCCGGGCTGTTTTTCAAGCTGGGCGTCGAGCAGCGGCTGCGCGAAATCGGCACGCTGCGGGCGCTGGGCTTCGACGCCGCCCGCATCCGGCGCCTGTTTCTGGCCGAAGGATTGGCGCTGGCGATCTGCGGGACGCTGCTCGGGCTGGCCGGCGCGGTGGCGTACAGCGCGCTGATCATGCTGGGCCTGCGCACCTGGTGGGTGGAAGCGGTGGGAACGCAGGCGTTGGCGCTGCACGTCACGTCCGGTGCGCTGGCGCTGGGCGCGCTGGGCGGGCTGGTAGTGGCGCTCGCGGTGATCACCTGGACGCTGCGCGCGGCCGGAAAGATCACGCCGCGCGGGCTGCTGGCCGGCGCGCGTGAAAGCGCCGTGCGGCGCTCAGGCGCCGGTCGCGCGGCGTTGGCCGGCGGCGTCCTGGCGCTCCTCGGCCTGCTGCTGGTGCTCGCCGCCGCGGCCGGCCGCATCAGCCAGGTCGCCGGCTTCTTCGGCGCCGGAACCCTCACGCTTGGCTCGTTCCTGTCCTTCCTTTGGGTTTCCCTTGCGGGCGGCAGGCGAAGGCTTCTCCGGGGTTCCGGTCCGGCGGCCGTGGCGCGGCTGGGTTTTCGCAATGCCGGCTATCGCCCGGCGCAGAGCCTGCTGGCGATCGCGCTGATCGCCTCGGCCACCTTCATCCTGGTGGCGGTGGACGCCTTTCGCCGCGACCCGCAGGCGCAGGCTTCGCTCGATCGCCGGTCGGGCAGCGGCGGCTTCCCGCTGGTGGCCGAGTCCCTCGTTGCCGTTTTCCATGATCCCAACTCGCCGGCGGGCCGCGAGAGTCTTAACCTGGCGCGGGTCACCGCTGACCTTTCCGGTGTCACCTTCGTGCCCTTCCGTCTGCGGCCCGGGGAAGACGCCAGTTGCCTGAACCTGTACCAGCCGTCCAGCCCCAGAATTCTGGGCGCCTCGGAGGAGTTCATCCGCGGCGGCAGGTTTGCGTTTGAGCGGACGCTGGCTTCCACCGCCGAGCAAAAGCACAATCCCTGGCTGCTGCTCGATGCGCCGTCATCTCCCGATGTGGCCCCGGCGATTGTGGACGCCAACTCGATGACTTATGTGCTTCACAAGAAGCTCGGCGACGAGATCATTGTGGATTCGAACTCCGCGCGTCCGGTGAAGCTGAGGCTGGTGGCGGCGCTTTCCGACAGCCTGTTCCAGCGCGAGCTGATCATCTCGGAGAAGAGCTTCATCCGCCTGTTTCCCGGCCACCAGGGCTATCGCTTTTTCCTGCTGGACGCGCCGCCGGAGAAGGCCGCGGCGCTCTCGGGCCCGATCGAGGACGCGCTGTCGGATTACGGGTTCGACATGATTTCAAGCGGCGAGTTGCTGGCCGGCTTTCACCGCGTGGAGAACACTTACCTGTCCACCTTCCAGATGCTGGGCGGGTTAGGGCTGCTGCTGGGCACCGTGGGGCTGGCGGCGGTGCTGCTGCGCAATGTGCTCGAACGGCGGCGTGAGCTGGCGCTGCTGCGCGCTGTGGGTTATCGCCCGGCGCACCTGGCGGTGATGGTAGTGGCCGAGAACGCGCTGCTGCTGTTTTTTGGCGTCATGGCGGGCGCGCTGTCGGCGCTCGTGGCCATCGGCCCCGCGTTTTTTTGGCGCTGCGGCCGCCTGCCCGCCGCCTCGATGGCACTGCTGCTGGC
>JBKKAI010000315.1:0-5451 GCA_046714815.1 Terriglobia bacterium
GGCGCTACGAATTGATGGGCGACAACATGTTCCGGCTGAAGGACCGCACCGGCCGCGACCTGTGCCTGGGCATGACCGAAGAGGAGGTCATGACCGTGATCGCCCGCGGCGAGCTGCGCAGCTACAAGCAGCTTCCGCAGATGTGGTACCAGATCCAGTCAAAGTTCCGCGACGAGCCGCGGCCCCGCTCCGGCCTGCTGCGCACCCGCCAGTTCACGATGAAGGATTCCTATTCGTTCGATCTGGACGAGGCGGGCCTGGATGCCAGTTACCAGAAGCATCACCAGGCCTACTGCCGCGCCTTCGACCGCTGTGGCCTGAAATACACGCCGGTGGAGGCGCACTCGGGCGCGATGGGCGGCAGCCAGTCGCACGAGTTCATGGTGCTGTCGGAGGCGGGGGAAGACCTGGTGGCTGAATGCGGCAAGTGCGGCTATGCCGCCAATCTGGAGAAAGCGACTTCGCGGCTGCCCGCCGCGAACGACGCCGAGGGCCCGGCGGCGCCGGAAGAGTTCGCCACTCCGGGCCGCAAGACCATCGCCGAGGTCAGCGCCTTCGACGGCCGTCCCGAGACGGACCATATCAAGTCGCTGGTTTACGTCAGCGAGGACCGGCCGGCGCTGATCCTGCTGCGCGGCGATCACGAGATGAGCGAGACCAAGCTGGCCGCCGTGCTCGGCGGCCAGCCGCGGCCCGCACATCCCGAAGAAGTTCAGCAGCACACCGGCGCCGCGCCGGGTTCGGTGGGCCCGGTGCGGCTATCGGGCAGTGTGCGCATCCTGTGTGACCTCGCGCTCGAAGGGCGGCGCAACCTGGTGGCCGGCGCCAATCGCGACGAGTTCCACGTGCGCGGCGTCAACCCCGGCCGCGATTTCCAGGCCGAGTTCCGCGACCTGCGCGTGGTTCGCGCCGGCGACCTCTGCCCGAAATGCGACGCCGAGCTGCGCATCTCCAAAGCCATCGAGATCGGGCACATCTTCAAGCTGGGCCGCAAGTACGCGGAAAGCATGGGCGCGCGGGTGCTTGACGCCTCGGGCAAAGAGGTCACGCTGGTGATGGGATCCTACGGCATCGGGATCGAGCGTATCCTGATCGCGGCGATCGAGCAGAACCGCGACAAGGACGGCATGGCGCTGCCCGCCGCCATCGCGCCGTTCCAGGTGATCATCACGCCGGTGAACGCCGCCGATCCCGCCCAGATGCAGGTGGCCGAGGAGCTGTACCGCCGCTGCCAAGAGGAAAAGATCGAGGCGTTGCTCGATGACCGCGATGAGCGGCCCGGCGTGAAGTTCAAGGATGCCGACCTGGTGGGCGTCCCATTTCGGGTCAACGTCGGCCGCAAGACCGCCGGCGGGGTCATCGAAGTGGTACACCGCTCGACACGTGCGACGACTGATGTTAATATCGCCGAAGCAGCTGCCTACTTGCGCGACTGCTGTTCCAGGCAGCCTGTCTCCCGCCTCTGACGGGGTTTTCCTGACGGACCTGCGGGACGGCGTGGCGGCTGAACAGCGCCAGGAACAGCGCCAGGAAGGGGAGGGGCATATGAACCGCGAATCCGGCGGCGGCGGCCTCAAAGCGATCGTCGCAGTGGCTCTCTTTGCAGCCTTGATATTCCTGGGGATCAAGCTGCTCCCGCCCTTCATCAACAATTACCAGTTCCAGGATGCCCTCTCGACCATCGCCCGTTTGACGACCTACGCCCAGGGCAAGGGCCCGGATGAGATCCGCGCCGATGTCATGGTGAAGGTCAAGGAGCTGGGATTACCAGTCAAGGAAGAGCAGGTCGAGGTCAGCAGGAACACCTACGGCGTGAACATCGAGGTGAAGTACACAGTGCACGTCGAGGTTCCGGGCCATATCTTCAAGCTCAACTTCAACCCGGTGGCAGGCAACAAGATGCTCACCGCGCCCAAAGACTGACCCGGCCCTGGGATGCCGGCCGGCGCAAATTAAACTTTTTGCGGGAGGCATTCGTCTTAAAATAGAGGAAGAGCCGGACTGCGGCGGCATAACGAGTCGTCGTGTCGCGAGAAGTGGCGGCCCGGCGACGGTGTCGTCCGCTCCGCAACCGGTTCGGAGACTTTTGCGCATTCAGCTTCAGGACAGCCGGCTGGCACGGATTCTCCTCCACCCGTTGGGGAAAGCCTTCCTGGGGTTTTCGTTGGCGCTGTTCCTGTGCGGCTCGGTCATTTTTATCTACCACTACATGAGGTTTGCGAAGCTGATTGACGCCCGGCTGCGCGGCGACATCTTTGCGCGAACATCGCGGATATACGCTTCGCCCGAGCCGCTGTTCGTGGGCCAGGAAACCAGCGTGCAGGAGTTGACGGCCAAGCTTCGCCGCGCCGGTTACAACGAGAACAAGACCAACCGCACCGGCTGGTACCAGCAGGTGCCCGGCGGAGTGGAGGTCTTACCCGGGCCGGATTCCTACTTCCAGGACGAGCCGGCCGTGGTGCGCATCACCGCGGGAAAGATCCAGCAGATCATCTCGCTGAAGGACAACGCGGCGCAGCAGCAGTACGAGCTGGAACCGCCGCTCATCACCAACCTGTTCGACCGGTCGCGGGAGAAGCGCCGGCTGGTGCGGTTCGAGGACCTGCCGCCGGACCTGGTCAATGCCATGCTGGCGGCCGAGGACAAGAGTTTCTTCCAGCACTCGGGGCTGGATTACGGACGCATCATCAAGGTGGTCTACGAGGACATCCGCGCCGGCAATCGCGCCCAGGGCGCCAGCACGCTGACGATGCAGCTCTCGCGGGGCTTCTTCCTGACGCCCGAGCGCGCCGGCTGGCCAGGCATCAAGCGCAAACTGGCCGAGATGATGATTGCGCTGCAACTCGAGCGCCGCCTCACCAAACAGCAGATCTTCGAGTTCTACTGCAACCAGATTTATATGGGTCAGCGCGGCAGCTTCAGCATCAACGGCATGGGCGAGGCTTCGCTGGCGTACTTCGGCAAGGAGATCCGCCAGCTGAGCCTCTCCGAATCGGCCTTCCTGGTGGGCATCATCCGCGGGCCGAATATTTATTCGCCGCATAAGTATCCGGACCGGGCTCGCGAGCGCCGCAACCGAGTGCTCGAAGCGATGCACCGCATCGGCGCCATTACCGCCGAGCAGCGCGACGAGACCGTTCGGACGCCGGTGAAGGTGTTGCCGCCTTATGTGGAAACCGGCGACGCCCCCTACTTCGTGGACCTGGTGCGCGAGCAACTGCTCGAGCGTATTCCGGAAAAGGCGCTGGTCAGCAGCGGCTACCACATCTACACCACGCTCGATATGAACCTGCAGCGGGCGGCGA
The DNA here is from genome assembly GCA_046714815.1 of Terriglobia bacterium. Classification (GTDB taxonomy): domain Bacteria; phylum Acidobacteriota; class Terriglobia; order JAJPHL01; family JAPKYU01; genus JBKKAI01. Next base: position 3,306 of record JBKKAI010000315.1, read on the forward strand.
CCGAGGCGGTGCGGGCCGGGATCCTGCTGGTGGATGAGAAACTGGCCAAGAAAAAGACCAAAACGCCCTGGCCGGAGGCGCAGGCCGCGCTGGTGGCCGTGGACGCGCACACCGGCGAAGTGAAGGCCCTGGTGGGCGGGCGCTTCTACGGCGCCAGCCAGCTCAACCATACGGTGGCGATGCGGCAACCCGGCTCGGTGTTCAAGCCGTTCGTCTACGCCGCCGCCTTCAACTCGGCCCTGGACGGCTCGCGGCCGATCGTGACGCCCGTCACCGTCGTGGACGACAGCCCCACTACGTTCGTCTACGACGGCGGCACCTACCAGCCCGGCAATTACCGCGAGAACTTCCGCGGGATGGTGCCGGCGCGTTACGCGCTGGCCCACTCGCTCAACGTGGCCACCATCAAGATCGGCGAAATGGCCGGCTTCGAGAAGATCGCCAAGCTGGCCCGCGATGCCGGCCTGAAGACCCCCAAGGGCACTCCCTCGGTGGCTCTGGGCTCCTACGAATCCTCTCCGCTGGAGATGGCCGGGGCCTACACGATTTTCAGCAACTCGGGCAAGCGCGTGGATCCGATACTGGTCCGCATGGTGCGGCACATGGACGGCCGGGTGATTGAGGAAAACCGTCCCCACGAGAAGCCGGTGCTTGATCCTCGCGTGGCGCACCTGATGACCCGGCTGATGGAGGGCGTGATCAACAGCGGCACGGGCGCCGGCGTCCGCGGCATGGGCTTCACGGCGCCGGCCGCGGGAAAAACCGGCACGTCGCACGACGGCTGGTTCGCCGGCTACACCTCGAACCTGCTGTGCATCGTCTGGGTGGGCTTCGATGACAACCGCGAGCTGCCGCTAAGCGGATCGCAGTCGGCGTTACCCATCTGGACCGAATTCATGAAGCGCGCCGCCTCCTCGCGAAAGTACCGCAACATGGTGGCCTTTCCGTCGCCGCCGGGCCTGACCTCGGCGGAGATTGATCCGGCCTCCAACCAGCTCGCCAGCGCCTACTGTCCGGAGCGCCGCCCCGAAATTTTCATCGAGGGTAGTATCCCCACCGAGCTGTGCTCGCTACACACGCTCCAGATCAACGCGCCGATGCTGCCCGGCAATCCGTTCGGAATCGGCATCCGGCCGACGGTGGCGCAGCCGGGCGCCACCTCGTCCGGACCCGCCTACAATGCCTCGCCGCCTGCCGTGACCCCAGCCCCGCGTCCCAACGGGAATGGACCGGGCGACGATGGCGCCGGCGATCGTGCCGCCAGGGAGGTCGGGATCAGCGAGCCGGAGAAGAGGAAACGGGGCTTCTTTGGCAAAGTGTTCGGTGTCTTCAAAGGTGGCAGAGAGGAGTCTGCCGCCAAGCGCAAAAAAGAGGAGGACAAGCCTCAGTAACCCGCACCCGCACTCAAAATTTCACTTCGGACGGGGTCTTTTGGCGTTACAATCACACTCAACGGCCCGGAGCATTCGCTCCGGGTTGCCAGTGGATGGTGGCGCTTATGAAGTTTTCCAAGCCAGCCTGCCTCAGCCTCCTGTTGGTCCTCGGTTGCGGGCCCTTGGCGGCCCAGACGCCGCTTACCGCCAATGATCGCCCCTTGCCGGCGCCGTCGCCGGTGGCTTCCGACATTCCGGCCGCGCCTCCCATCAGCGAGAAGGAGACTCTGGAGCGGCGGGGCGATGTCCATATGGCCCGCAAGAACTACCGCGAAGCGGCCACCCTCTACCAGCAGGCCATCGCGCTCGATCCGAAGAACGCGGTCCTGTACAACAAGTGCGGCATCTCCTATCACCAGCAGCAGCAACTCGGCGTGGCCCGGCGCCTTTATGAGCGCGCCATCAAGGTCAACAAGAAGTACCCCGAAGCGATCAACAACCTGGGCACCATCTTCTACAGCCTGAAGAAACACAAATCGGCGATCAATCAGTACCAGAAGGCGCTCGAGCTTAATCCCGACTCGGCCTCCATCTACAGCAACATGGGCACCGCCTACTTCGCGCGGAAAAAGTACGACGATGCCTTCGCCGCCTACGCTAAGGCTCTCTCGCTCGACCCGGAAGTCTTCGAGCACCGCTCGTCCTACGGCGTGCTGCTGCAGGAGCGCTCGGTTGCCGACCGCGCCCTTTTCCATTTCTTCATGGCCAAGACT
>JBKKAI010000316.1:0-4897 GCA_046714815.1 Terriglobia bacterium
CGACATCTACTCGGTCCGCATCGGCCTCGACTACCGCGCACTGGCGCTCATGAAAAGAAGCCGCGTCGTGTGGTATTGGATCGGTACCAACTCCGACAACTGCTTTTGAGAGATCTGCGGCGCGTCAAGAAGCGGGGCAAAGACCTGGACAAGTTGGAGGCGATCGTGAACCTGCTTCAGGCACAGGAGCAGTTGCCCGACCGGCGCCACCGGCACCCGCTGCGCGGGAACTGGGCGGGCAGCCATGCTGAGTTGTTCGAAGTTGTTCGGGCGATCGGCCAGTGGCACGCCTACGAGCGGAGCGTCATGCGTGCCTCTGGGAGGGGGCCGCGCTTTGTGGGCATCCTATTGATCTGTGCATAAATAATGCAACGGTCGGCGCAAAAAAAGGGGCAGACCGGATTGAAGGAAGCAGGCGCGGAGTCGCCGCGCCGACTTTCCGGTGCGCGCCTCGTAGCTCGACCCGGCGGTGTGGGCGATGAGCCATCCGCGTCTGCGCGCCACGCCTCACACGCTCTACGATGTTGCCTCTTCGCTCAGCCGCCGACGGAGCCGGTCGGCTGCAGCGGCGGGTTAGGCACGCCGCGCGAGTCCGCTCCGCTCTGGAGCCGTTCCGCCAGCCAGAGATTGACGAGGGTCTCGGTCGCGATGCCGCGGACCTGTGCCTCCTTTTCCAGCCCAGCGTATACTTCTGGGGAAAGCGTCACTCGACGCCTCCTCTGAGCGCGGAGCTCGAACGAGACGTCGCGACCTTCGTCCCAGCTCTGCTCGAGGCTGTGTGCGTCCCAATACCCCGCAAGCTCCTCCGGCGTCGAGGCACTGGAGATGCTACTGCGCTTCGTCGACGTCGACCTACTTCCGCTCATAGCGCCTCCGCTCTTTCGCGACCATGGCGCGCGCGCTGAGGATCCGCGCGCTCTTGTCTACCTTGTGGATGAAGAACACGACAACGTACCGACCCGCATCGGTGCGCCCAAGTGCCGCATAGACGTCTTCCCCGCGACGGTAACCAGACTCGACGAAACGATAGCGGGGCCCGTTGAAGAATACCTGCTCAACCTCGTCCTCCGCCAGACCGTGCTTGGTCGCGACCTTCTCGGCGATCCCGCGGAGCCAGACGAAGCCATCGATCCCCATCCACTGGCATTGTACCTGGAACCCGACTCGTGCGCCTCCTCTGGCAAGGCTGCCGAGGAAGCTTGCGCCCGGGGTTGCCATAGACGCCGCTCAGCCGTGGGACAGGCAGGAATGCCTGTTCCTCGGCGAGTGGGTAACTTCGCGTGCCTAACGCTCAGCATCAGCGGCGGCGCGCAGCGCCGTCCGCTGCATGCCGAAGTATTAGCGTGCCCTTCCCATCGGGGTGTGTGAAACCGTTGGAAGGCGTTGGCTACGGGTTACCGTTGGTGGATCAATACAGCGAGGCCACCGGTGAAGTTCCTTCACGTGTGGCAGAACAAACCGAAGGCAACACCAGGCGGCGAATGGAAGCTGACACGCGCGTGATCAGCTACGCCCATTAAGGATCTGCCGAAGGGGAAGCACTCAATCGGCCGATGCGCCTGTGCTACATTGAAGGCCGCATGGCGGCGAAAGGGGCGAAAGGCGCGGACCCAGCGGTGAAAGGCGCCGAGGCGCGGGCCGGCAAGCAGGAGAAGATCCTGGCGGCGGCCGCGGCGGTGTTCGCCGCCAAGGGCTACTTCGGCGCGCGAGTCTCGGAGATCGCGCAGCGGGCCGGCATCGCCGACGGCACGATCTATCTTTACTTTCGCAGCAAAGAAGACATCCTGATGGGGCTGTTCGAGATGGCTATGCAGCGCTTTCTCGGCAGCGTCCGCCAGGAGCTGGCGCACATTCCGGGCGCACGCGAGCGGCTGCGCCACGTGGCGTTGCAGCACCTCGAGGCGCTCGGCTCGAACCGCGACCTGGCCATCGTCTTCCAGGTGGAGCTGCGCCAGAGCACCAAGTTCATGCAGCGCTTCTCCACCACGCTGCTGGCCGAGTATTTCGACATCATCCGCGGCGTGATCCGCGACGGCCAGGGGCAGGGAGTGTTCCGCCGCGACATGAACGAGAAGATCGTCACCAAATGCTTTTTCGGGGCTCTCGATGAGATGGCCACCAACTGGGTCTTGAGCGAGCGGCGCTACCGCCTGGCCGACATGGCCCCCATCGTGGCCGACCTTTTCCTGCACGGGATGTTGGCCGCAACGCCCGGCGGGAAACCCGCCGGGCTCGCGGGGACTTCCGCATGAGCGCCCCGGCGGCCGCGTTACGGACGCTGAACGGCCTGGTGTTCCTGATCGTCGAGCGCGACGCCCCGGAGGTGAAGCGCCACAAGCGCGACGGCGTGTGGGTCTCGATCACCGCCGCGGAGGCGTTCCGGCAGATCGTGCGGGTGTCGCAAGGTCTCGGCCGGCTGGGCGTGAAGCCGGGCGACCGCGTGGCGATCCTCTCGGAGAACCGGCCGGAATGGGCTCTGGCCGACTTCGCCATCCTGGGCTGCGGCGCGGCCAACGTGCCGCTTTACACCACGCTGACGCCGGCCGCCTGCGAATACATCCTGAAAGACTCGGGGGCGCGGGTGGTCTTTGTTTCCAGCCAGGCCGCGCTCGAAAAAATCCGCGGCGTCTGGGACCGCCTGCCCGACCTGGCGCACGCCGTGATCCTGGACGCGCCGATGAGCGCGGTCTCCGTATTCAGCACGGCGCTGCGCGGCGCGCAGGGTGGCCCGCCGCGCGAGTTCTCGTGGAAGGACCTGGTGGGCGACCCGCAACTGGCCACGCCCGAGCGCGCCCGCTTTGAAGAGAGCGCCCGCGCGGTCCAGCCGGAGCACCTCGCCAGCATCATCTATACGTCGGGCACCACCGGGACGCCGAAAGGCGTGATGCTGACGCACGCCAATATCGTCTCCAACGTCCTGGCGGCGCCGAGCGAGCTGTCGAGCAGCGATCTGGCGCTTTCCTTCCTGCCGCTGTGCCACATTTACGAGCGCACCGCCGATTATCTGTACTTCTACCACGGCGTTCCCATCGCCTACGCCGAAAGCATCGAGGCGGTGCCGCAGAACCTGCGGGAGGTGCGCCCCACGGTGGCGGCGGCGGTGCCGCGGCTGTTCGAGAAAATGTACGCGCGGGTGCTCGATTCGATCAACCAGGCGCCGGCGCCGCGCCGCAAGCTCTTCTGGTGGGCCATCGGCGTTGGCAGGAAAGCGTTGCGGCGCCGCATCGCGGGCCTGCCGGTTTCGGGCGCGCTGGCCTTCCGCCTCAAGCTGGCCGACCGGCTGGTGTTCCGCAAGCTGCGCGACCGGCTCGGAGGACGCATCCGGTATTTCATCTCCGGCGGCGCGCCGCTCGACCCGGAGCTCGCCGAATTTTTCAACGCGGCCGGCATCACCGTCTGCGAAGGCTACGGCCTCACCGAGACTTCGCCGGTGATCTCCACCAACGTGCCCAGCCGGGTGCGGCCGGGCACGGTGGGGCGGCCGATCCCGGGCGTGGAGGTGAAGATCGCCGCCGACGGCGAAATCCTCGTCCGTGGGCCGAACGTCATGAAGGGTTACTACAACCAGCCGGAGGAAACCGCGAAAGCCATCGAAGATGGATGGCTGCGCACCGGCGATATCGGCGAGTTGACCGCCGAAGGCGACCTGCGCATCACCGACCGCAAGAAAGACCTGCTGAAGACGGCCGGCGGCAAGTTCATCGCGCCGCAGCCCATCGAGAACCGGCTGCGCTCGTCCGCGTGGCTGGCCAACGCGGTGGTGATCGGCGATCGCCGGCCCTACGCAGCGGCGCTGCTGGCGCCGCGCTACGACAAGCTGGCGGAATTCGCGCGCGCCCGCGGCCTGCCGGCCGCGTCGCCCGCTGAGTTGGCGCGCCTGCCGGAGGTGGCCGCGCTGATCCAGCGCGAAGTGGACGCCGTGAATGCCGACCTGGCGCCGTACGAGCGCATCAAGCGCTTCGCGCTTATCGAGCGCGATTTCACCATCGAATCCGGGGAGCTGACTCCCACGCTGAAGGTCCGCCGCAGCCTGGTGGAAAAACAGTATGGCGACAAGATTGAATCGCTCTATGCCGAAAAATGATTGAACGCCTGCTGGACCTGCCGCTGTTCCGCCTGGAGCTGCCGACGCCTTTCCCGGTGGGTCCGGTCAACGTCTACCTGATCACCGAGCCGGAGGCGGTGCTGCTCGACACCGGCACGGGCACGCCGGAGACGCTCGCGCTGATGGAAGAGTTTCTGGGCGAGGCGGGCCTGGCCGTGGAGCAACTGAAGAAGATCGTCGTCTCTCACGGCCACATTGACCACTACGGGCTGGCGCAGACGCTGGCGGAGCGCTCCGGCGCTCCGGTCTACGCGCCGCCAAGCGACGATAAGCATTTCCTGCACCGCGAAAGCCTGGGGGACTTCTACCGCGAAATGTTGGAGCATGCCGGTGTTCCGCCGGAGGCGAGGCGCAAGATTGACGAGCAATTCACTGCCTTGCATGCATTGGCGCGCCCGCTGCGGCTGTACCGGCCGATCGAGCAGTTGGGCCCGCTCGAGTGCGGGCCGCTCCGGTTCGAGGCGTTGGCCACGCCCGGGCATACTCAGGGGAGTACTTCTTTCTTCAATCCGTCGCGGCGCATCCTGCTATCCTCGGATACGGTGATCAAGCACATTACGCCGAACCCGTTCCTGGACCTGGACGATTCCGCCCCCCGCCGCCGCTTTCGCGCGCTCGGCTCCTACATGGAATCGCTCGATCGTATCCGGGCGCTGGAACCGGCGCTCATTCATACAGGCCACGGACTGCCGGTGGAGAACTACCCGGAGTGGCACGGCCGTGTCCTGCGGCATCACGAGGAGCGCCAGGATTTCCTTCTGCGCTGCGCCCGCGAGCGCGAGGTCACGGTGT
>JBKKAI010000317.1:0-6280 GCA_046714815.1 Terriglobia bacterium
CGCGGCTTGCCGCGACCGCAGGACGGGCTGCACGATGGCGGCATCCTTGACGGCCAGCTTCCAATCGTGCTGCGAATCGGGCGTAGCAGGGAAGCCGAGGCCAGGCACCGGCGCATGCGATCTCCCCGGTTGATTGAGACGCCGCCGGTCCTGTAAGGTTGTGGTGGAGGCGCGCCCTGGACGTCCATCTGGTGGATGGCACATACGAGTTGTTCCGGCACTACTACGCGCTGCCGTCCGCACGGGATGAGGATGGTTGCGAGGTAGCCGCGGTTCGAGGCGTACTCGCGTCAGTGCTGGGCATGATCAGCGGCGGCGCCACGCACGTCGCCGTTGCCACCGATCACGTCATCGAGTCGTTCCGCAATGGACTGTGGCCAGGCTACAAGACCGGCGCCGGCATCGAACCGGACCTGCTGGCGCAGTTCTCACTGCTCGAAGACGCGCTCTCGGCGGCCGGCATCGTCGTCTGGCCGATGGTGGAGTTCGAGGCGGACGATGCGCTGGCTGCCGCGGCGGTGGCGGCGGCCCGTGATGCGCGTGTCGAACGGGTGATCATCTGCACGCCGGACAAGGACCTCGCCCAATGCGTGAGCGGCACGCGCATCGTCCAACTGAATCGCCGGACGCGCGTCACGCGCGACGAAGCCGGGGTGATCCAAAAGTTCGGCGTCTCGCCGGCGTCTATCCCCGACTACCTCGCGCTGGTCGGCGACGCGTCGGACGGCTATCCGGGCCTGCCAGGCTGGGGGCCGAAGTCGTCGGCTGCTGTTCTGGCCAGGTTTGCCCATCTCGAATCCATCCCCGCGGACTGGCGCGAGTGGCGCGTGAACGCCGCCAACCCGAGTGCCCTGGCCCACACGCTCTCGCGCGAGCGCGAGCGCGCGCTGCTGTTCCGAACGCTGGCCACCCTCCGGACCGACATCGCGCTCTTCGACGACGTGGACCACTTGCGATGGAACGGCCCCACGCCCGCCTTCGCCGCGCTCGGGGCACGACTCGACGCGGCGGTCACCGAGACCCGGCGGCCCCTGGGCCGTCGGTCCCCTGAGCGCTCCGATTCTCGATCCAAAGGTAGGCAGGACCAGCCGGTCGCTGAATAGCGCCCACCTCCGGCCCGCGCTCCGCAGGATTGTGCGTTCTCGGCGCCTCTGCGGTAAATGGGGTTGGTGAAGCAGGCGCGTGCCGGAACGAGCCGGCACATTGGTGACGCGTGTTACCATGCGTGACGGATGAGGCACGTGGGGCTTGACGGGATGTCCGGCGAACTGGTGATCACCGCGGCGACCGAAGCGGAGCGGGAGTGGGCGGCGGCGCTGATGGCCGGGACCGATCCGTGGATCACGCTGGGGCGATCGCTCGATCACTGCCGGCAACGGTGCCGCGACTCGGACTATCTGCTCTATGTGGCGCACGCGGGCGAGCAGCCCTGCGCGTTTATCCTGCTCGATCGGCGTGGCCTCGCCGGCTCGCCGTATATCGCCACGCTGGCGGTGGCCGAGGCCTTCCGCGGCGCGGGCGTCGGCACGCGGATGGTGGCCTTCGCCGAGCAATTGTTCCGCGGCGAGGCGCGGCACATCTTTCTTTGCGTGTCGTCGTTCAATGGGCGCGCCCGCGGCCTGTACGAGCGGCTCGGCTATGCAGCCGTCGGCGAGCTCAAGGAATACGTGATTCCCGGCGCCTCGGAAATCCTGATGCACAAGCGCCTGGCGTAAAAGCTCAGCGGACGTCTAAGGTTACCAGGTTGCTGCTGACGCCGTCGGCCACGATCTGCAATGTGTGCGGACCGCTTGAAAGATTGGAAGGGATGCGCAGATTCACCTGGTACAGGCCGGCGAAGCCGGGAGTGAGCCCGGCGTAGGAGGGAGCGACCGGCGCGCCGCCGATCCGCGCCGACACGTCGGCGCGGCTAACCGCCAACGGCGACGAAGGCGCGGCCTGCCCGGCGGTGATGTTGCCCGTAACGTCTCCCAGCCCCGTGAGGAACACCGAGACGTTTTCGCCCGGCCGCACCGGAGACGCCGCCGTCACCAGCGAGCCATCGGTGTGCACCACCGTGCCGATGAGGCCTCTCTCGGTCGAGGCGGTAAAGATGCCCGGCGCGGTATGAGAAACCGTCGCGTTGATCTGCGACGCGCCGTTCGGTGTGTTGACCTGAAGCGTGACGGAGGCGGGCGCGTCGAACGGCAACTGGGCATTGATCTGGCCGCCGGAAACGTACAACAACGGGATACGGCGGCCGTTCATCGTCACGTTGATTCCGCCGAGCTCGGTCGGCAGCGGCAGTCGCGTGGCGAAGGCTTCCTCGATTCCCATGGTGCGCCCGAAAATGCTGAACAGGCCGCCCGGCGCGAGCTGTCCGGTAAACGATGCGGCGTTTACCACGCCGCCTTCGGCCACCACCGGGGGCGGCGCCAACGTGAGGATGTCCCCCTCACTGCCGTTTAACCGGATCACCCGCAGCGTCAGCCGCGCGCCCTGCACCTCGCCCCGCACGTAGTGATGCACCGACTCGCTGACCTCCACCGCGGAGTCGCAGCAGGTCGGGTATAGGTTGGTGTGGCCACCTCCGCCGGTGGTGACATAGACCGTGCCGGTTCCCGCCGGAACCTGCGTGCCGCCGCGCAGCGGGAAGCTGCGCTGGTAGCTGTGTTCGTGCCCATTCAGCACCAACTGGACGTTGTACCGCTCCAGGATGGGCACGATCCACTGGCGCGCCAGGCGGGAAAGCGGGTCAGTCTGGTTCGGCCCGCCGGCGTAAGGAGGATGGTGGAAATAGGCAATGCGCCAGAAACGGCGCGTCCGCTGCAGGTCATTCTCCAACCACTGCAGCATCTGCCCGGCGCCCTCGGCCGCTTCGGACAGCGGGAGATTGCTGTCGAGCGCGATGAAGTGCACATTTCCCCAATCGAACGAATAGTAGCGGCCCCGGTCGGCCGCCGGTACGCCGTCGGCAGGCGCCGCGTGCATGTTGACGAAAGCCAGGGCGTTCGTCAGCTCGGACCTGGGGTTTCCGTTGCGCCAATACTCATGGTTGCCCGCCACCGGGAAGAAGGGCACGCGTTTCATCAGGTCGCGATAAACGTCGAAGTGATTGGCCTGGAACTCCTGGTACGTGCCGCTGGGATAGGCGATGTCGCCGACGTGCAGCACCAGCGCGGGGTCTTCCTGCGAGGTCATGCGCGCGGCCAGACCGATCTGCTGGGCCGAGTTGACGCCGCTGTCGCCGAACGCGAGAAAAACAAAGGCCGACGAGCCTGTCCCCGGCGTCCGGAAGTACTGATTATCGCCGGTCTGGACAACGTTGCCGTTCAATGTCAGGCGGTAAAAATACTCGGTGCCGGGGGACAGGTTGGTCAGGTCGGCCTTGTATTGGTAAAAGGGGAAAACCGCGCCGGTCTCCGAGGGCACGAAGTCGCGGATGGAGGCGTTCACCGTGCGGGAAAAGCTCCGGTCGGTAGAGAACTGTACGGCGCCCGCTCCCGACTGCAGCATCGTCCACAGCACCGAAGCGCGGTCGCTGCGGACACTCTGCAGATAAGGCTGTCGTACGACGGTCTGCGCCTCTGAGAGAGCAGCCGCGCAAAACAACGCCAGAAAAAAGCGAGTCGCAGCTTTCAAATCACTCCTGGGCCGCGGACTAACGCGTTGCGATCAGCGAGGGGATGGCGATCTGCCCTCCGATGGTCAGTGCCAACGGAGTTCTCGGTCCCGTCGGGAAACTGGCCGGTACTCGTACGTTGACCTGGTTTAGTCCCACGAAGCCCGGCGTCAGACCGGAGAACTCCACGCCCGCTGAGATACCACCTATTGTAACACCAGGAGCCTGTGTAGTGGTAGCCGGAGGATTGGAAGGCGCACCCTGGCCGCTGGTGACGCTGCCGCTAACCGCCCCCAGCCCGTTGGCATAGACCACCAGCACCTCCCCGGCAACCGCCGGATTGTCGGCGGTGACCGGCCGGCCGTCGGCATGGACCACCACGAATATGCCCGGCGACACCGGCCCGATAGTCACCGAAATGGGGGTAGCGGCGGTCCCGCCCCGCGAGGTGACGATCGAAGCTGTGCCGGCGGTGGTCTGCCAGGGGATCTGCAGATTGATCTGGTTGGGCGAAGCGAACAGCAACGGCGCCGGCACGCCATTGATGCTCACCGAGGCGCCAGCCAGCTCCAGCGGCAGGGGCAGCGCCGCCGCGCCGGCGGTTCCGTTGGCCAGGCTTTCGCCGAAGATGCTGATCAGCGAGCCCGGCGCCAGGTCGCCGGCGACAAAGCTGGCGCCGTTCACCGCGCGGATCTGCAGGCCGGCCGCGGCCAGTTGCCCGCGGACGGAATCGCCGCGCCCCCGAGCGAAGTTGCGCAGGCCCACCACCCCGGCTTCGAATTCTTCGTTCGAGCACGGCTTCAGAAGGCCGTCGGATCCCTGGCACTGCTTGTTGGTGTCTTCGCGGGCGGCGGTGCGGACCTGGCTGTACTGCCGGTCAATCTCCTGCTCGAGCCAGCCGCCGGTTCCGCCGGCCAGCACCGCCGCGCGGGACAGCACTTGCAGGTAATGGCTGCGCAGCTCGGGCACGGCCAGCGCGCGGCGCGCCAGCACGTTCCGGTCGAAGTGCCGGAAGATGTCATAGTCGCCGGCGAAGGCATTGCTCTTGTCCCAGGCCAGGAACTGCGAGAGATTCCTTCCGACGAAACGGTAGAAGTAGAAATTGTTCAACCCGAAGTCGCCGAGGATGCCGTCCTGGTCGCCCAGGAAGTTCTCGATGGCCACCTCGCTCATGAACAGCTTCAGGTCCACGAACTCGGCCATGGCCCGGCTGAAATCGGTGTCCGATGCCTGGTTCATGGTGCGGATCATGGCCTCAATCGGCGCCGGGTTGGGAGCGCGCTCGTGCGTTTCCGGCCGGAAGGGCGCCGGGGAGTACGAAGCCGGGTTGGAGCCGCGGTACTCGAAGTTGTAAGACTCCCGCCAGTCATACTCGTACAGGTAGCCGTCGTTCTCGCGGAAATTCCGCGTGAGGAACTTTTTGTCAATCGCCTCGACGATGGTGTAGAGCCCGATGTACTCGTTGTTCACGAAAAAGCGGGCGTGCGTCTCGCGCGGCGCCGGCAGGCCCATGAGCTGGAAAAAAAGCATGCTGAGCCGCTCTTTCAGCATGGTGGGGTCCTGGGTGTTGTTGCGTAGCACCACCTGTCCCAGGCCGAGGAACTGCTGGACGGGGTCGTTGCGGTCGAAGTCCACGCGCAGGCCCGGCTTCACCGGGCTGCGGCTGCCGCGGCCGCGCGAGCGGATGGCGATGTTCGAAGATACGATGTCGCGCCCCTGGAAAAACCAGTGGAAATCGCAGTCGTAATAGGTGTTGTCCTGAAAGGTGGATTTCAGCCGCGACCAGTCCGACGGGTTCATGTCCAGCCGGATTTCGTGGAGCACGGCAGGGTCGAAGAAATCGTTCTGTGTCTGGGCCGGGGCGCCGGAGGCGCAGCAGGCCAGCGCCGCGGCCAGCGCGGCCAATCTCCAAGAATCAAACTGCCTGGCGAACAACATTTCCCACCTCGTTACATCACGAATTGCAGGCGCACGATTCGAATCCAGAAAATCGGCTGGCCGGGGATCGGGGCGCGCTGCAGATCCTCGATCTTCTCCCGGATGCCGTTGAACTGGATCTTGGCGTAGCGGTTTATGTACCAGTTTACCCCGAAAGTCCAGACACGGTCACTGTTGCCGAGGATGTTGGCCACGCGGATTCCGCGCGACGGACGGCCGGGATGCTCGGCGCTGCCGAAGCGCAACTGCTCGTAGCGGGCCCCCAGCTCGACGGCGCCCAGCCCGCCGCCCCAGCCGAACAGAAAATTCTTGCGGGGCTCGATCCCGCCCTCTTTCTTTTCGCCGGTCACTGCCCAGGTGCCGCTCAGGTACCAGCCGCGCGCCACCAGGTCAGGCAGGTTCTGGCCGCGGATGCTCTGGCCGCGGCGCTCGTCCTGCAGGTGCATGAACTCGCCCTTCACCGAGAACGGGCCCGGGCTCCAGTCCATCTCCGCGCCCAGGCGCAGCCGTTGGCCGTGGACGAACATGGGATCGAAAAAGCGGATGCGCGAGGCGGTGCGGCCGCGCGGGCCCTTCAGGCCCTCGGGCACCGTACTCGACGTGAACGCCCCGCCGATTTCCAGGTTCCTGAAGATGCCGGACGGCAGCAGCCGCAGCGGCGTGCCGGTCACGCGCCCGGCGAACGTGCGCTCGCCGTTGCGATCGTTTTCGCCGTCCTCCTGGAACAGGCCGGCCTGGTAG
>JBKKAI010000318.1:0-3633 GCA_046714815.1 Terriglobia bacterium
TCAAGTGGGAGCACCCAGGTTTCGGATGCCGGTGAGAATCCAAGCCGATAAAACCTTGACGGGCGCCATTCCCATTCGTCGCCGCTGCATCAGGCCGTGTGGTCCAATCACGCGAACGTGGCGGCGCCTGCTTGTGGAACGAGGCGCACGGTTGGACATCCCGGACACCGTGTATCAGGGCACGCCACTGGATTGGGCGATCTACGGGGGACGGACAGCGATCGCGGAATACCTTCGCGGCCGGGGCGCCCCGACGACGTGATGCAACGCCAAGTGGGGCGGGCGAACCGGGAGCGCAACGCTCCGGGTCCGTCCACGCCCGCGTGGGACGTCCACGGCCCGTGAATAATCCGGGTCAACGAATTCGTCGGGCGTACCAGTCGCGGCTGGCTGAAGGAGCGCCTGGGAAGGGAAGGAAGGAATGGCCACGGATAGACACCGATGAGCACGGATTTACCGGCTTGCTCCTGGGAGCCTGTCTCGATGTTTCCAAACGAACTGGGCACGGGGTTCCTGGAGAGCGTCCACGAGAAGGCGTTGCTCTTCGCCGGGGAATGTGGGCCTTGCGAGAACGATGATCGGTGTCCATCCGTGTTTATCCGTGGCCCGTTCTCCTTCCCCTTTCTGCTTCATCGAGCCGATAGATTGCCCATGCCAAATGCCCGGACAGCACCCAAACAAGTTACACTTTGGGGACATGAAACCCTTTAGGGTTGCCGCCGCCCAAACCATTCGGCTATCGTGGAAAGACCAAGCAAAACGGCGGCGGCGGCGGTTTTCCCGCTGGCGTTCGCTCGGTCTCGAAATCTTGGCTTCTCGCGTTTCCCCAATGGCCCGATTCCGCGCCCATCTCGCCGCCACCGAAGTCAGCCCGCTGGGCAACTCGGGCGTCCGGCTTCGCCTTTCGGTGCGCAATTTGAGCAACCGATCCTGGCCGGCCGAGGGACCGGTGTTCCTGGCCTACCAGGTTCTCGACGGTACGGCCGGGTCGCTGCTCGCTGAAGGAGAGCGAACTCCCTTTGGCAGGGAAGTGCCCCCGGGCGAAGAGACACAAGCCACGCTGACCATCGAACTTCCACCAGAATGCACCTCCTGGCAGGTGCTGGTGTCCCCCGTGGAGGACCCGGTCGCCTGGTTCCATGAGCGCGGGTCCGATTGCCTGGTGCTCCAGGTGGACTTGAACGCCGGCGGGGAGATGCATGCCTCGCATCGGCTGGTGACCTCGCGCGGCCGGCGCTGGGAAACCGCTCGCCGGCGCGCTCACCGCCTTCTGACGGCGCCATTCGCAATGCTGGCACGGCGGCGCGCGCTTATCACTTCGATGGTGCGGAGGGACGTCCATGGGCGCTACCGCGGCTCTGTCGCCGGATTGTTCTGGACGCTGATCCATCCGCTGCTGCTGATGCTTACGTACTTCTTCATTTTCGCTCTCGTGCTGAAGGTCCGGTTTGGCCCGGGTCCGGAAGCGGCGGGGCCGGCCAATTTCCTGCTTTATTTTGTCTGCGGGATGCTCCCCTGGCTGGCGTTCAATGAAGCGATGGGCCGGGCCGCGTCGGTGGTGCTGGAACACCGCACGCTCGTCACGCGCGTCCTGTTCCCGGTGGAGATTCTGCCGGTCAACATCGCCATTGCCGGACTGGTCGGCGAGTTCTTCGCGCTGCTCATCTTTCTGGCCGCGCTTCTTTCCTTCCAGGGCGGCATCCCGGCAACGGCGCTGTACCTGCCGCTGGTCGTGGCGCCGCAATTGATGCTGACCATTGGGCTGTGCTGGTTTCTTGCGGCGCTCGGCGTGTTTCTGCGCGATACCGGGCAGTTCATGCTCTTCCTGCTGACCCTGTGGTTTTTTGCCACTCCCATCTGTTACCCCGAATCGGCCTTGCCCGCGCAGGCGCTCTGGCTGTTCGAAAAAAACCCGATGTACGTGCTGGTCCGCGCTTACCGGGCCATCTTCCTGGAGAACAGCCCCCCGGCCTGGAAGCCGCTGCTGTGGCTCTGGGCCGGCGGGTTCGCAGCTTTCATTTTCGGCTTTGCGTGGTTCCACAGGTCGCGCCGGTCGTTCGCGGATGTGCTGTGATGGCACGGCCTCAAATCGTGGCGGCCGGTGTCTCGAAGATGTACCGCATTTATGCGGCGCCTTCCGACCGGCTGAAGGAGATGCTGTGGCCGGGCCGGCGTGCTTTCCACCGTGAGTTCTGGGCCCTGCGCGACATCTCCTTCCAGGTGTCGCCCGGGGAGAGCTTCGGAATCATCGGGCCGAACGGCTCCGGAAAGAGCACTTTGCTGGAAATCCTCACCGGCATCCTCCAGCCCACGCGCGGGCGCGTCCGGGCGTCGGGCCGTGTGGCGGCGCTGCTGGACCTGGGGGCCGGCTTCAACCCCGAGTTCACCGGGCGCGAGAACATCTTCATGAACGGCGAGATCATGGGCCTGAGCCGCCGCCAGATCGAGCGCGACTTCGCGCGCGTCGCCGAGTTCGCCGAGATCGGTGATTTCATGGACCAGCCCATGAAAACCTATTCCACCGGCATGTGGGTACGCCTCGCCTTTTCCGCGGCGATTCACGTCGAACCAGACATCCTCGTGGTGGACGAGGCCCTGGCGGTGGGAGACGCCATCTTTGCCGGCCGCTGTGTGAGGAAATTTCAGGAGCTGAAGGAACGTGGCGTCACCGTGGTTCTCGTGTCCCACGACCTGGCGCTCGTCAAACTGATTTGCGACCGCGCGATGCTGCTCTGGGACGGCAGGACACAGGCCGTGGGCGACCCGAGTGACGTGGTAAATCGCTACAACGCGATTGTTCTGGACCGCCGGCACTCGTTCGCAGCGGCCTCGGGAGGAGTGCCGGCAGCCCGGAGCGAACGGGCCGGGTCGCCGCCGGATTCCGGCCCGAGGGCCGGGGTGCCGCCCTTGGCCGGCGCTTCCTTCCGCCACGGGGACCGGATCGCCGAAGTCGTCGGAGTCGAGCTGTTCAATGAAGCCGGGCTGCCGGCGCGCGCGCTCCGCTCCGGCGAAACGGCAAGGGTCCGTGTCCTGGCTCGCTTCGCCGAACGCCATCCGAATCCCGTGGTCGGAATGATGCTGCGTACGCGAATCGGGATGGAAGTCTACGGAACCAATACCCTGCTGGAGCGCCAGTCGGTGGGACCGTTGGAGGCCGATGAGTTGCTGGAAGTGGATTTTGCTTTTTCCTGCTGGCTGACCCCCCAGGAATATACTTTGACGGTGGCCACCCAGTCTCCGGATGGCTCCAGCCACGACTGGCTGGATGACGTGCTGTCCTTCCAGGTGATTGACGGCCGCACGACAGCGGGCGTCGCCAACCTGCACGCCCGTGTAACCGCGCGCAAGATACCGGCCGGCGCCGTGGCCGGGGTCGCGGAGCAGGGAAGCGGGGGCAGGAACGCCTTGTGAGAGAGAGCATCCGATGAGCCTGGCCGAAACTCTGGCAGCGTTGCGGGCCCGCATTCAGCAGCGCGTGGAGGGGCGCGTGCCGGCTGTACCGGATTATCGTCCTTCATCTCTGGACGAGCTTTCTCACCGCAACGAAATCGCCGGGAACTGGGCGCCGCGGGTGGGCACGGTGAATCCGCGGCCCCCCGGTCCGCTGAACGCCGCCGTCCAGAGAATAAAGAA
>JBKKAI010000319.1:0-4048 GCA_046714815.1 Terriglobia bacterium
GTTTGGGTGGGACCTTCCCCCACTGGTAAACTACGCCTTCGAGGCGCACTGAATAATCCGGGTTAACGATCCGGACTGCTTGACAAACACCCTTCGGACGGCGGAGCATTCCGCAGGGCCTGTTTCCGACATGATCCGGCTGGAAAAATTACGCAAGGAGTTCGACGACCTGGCCGCGGTCAACGACCTGACCGTCGCCATTCCCGAGGGCGAGGTGTACGGACTGATCGGGCCGAATGGCGCCGGCAAAACCACCACCATCCGCATGGCCTGCGGGCTGCTTGAGCCGACCAGCGGGCAGGTGTTCATCGGCGGCGTGGACGTCCACCGCGAGCCGGAGCGCGCGCAGCAATTCATCGGCTACCTGTCCGATTTTTTCTCCGTGTACGAGGACCTGAAGGTTTGGGAGTACCTCGACTATTTCGCGCACGCGTACAAGATGCCGGAGCCGGCAATCCCGGCGCGCATTGATGAAGTGATCCGGGACGTGGGCCTGGAAGTGAAGCGCGACGCCATGATCAAGGGACTGTCGCGCGGCATGAAACAGCGGCTGGGAATCGGCCGGGCGATTATCCACCGCCCGCGGGTGCTGCTGTTGGATGAGCCGGCCTCGGGCCTGGACCCCAAGGCGCGCCATGACCTGCGCAACGTCTTGCTGGCGCTGCGCGACCAGGGGACCACGGTGCTGATCTCGTCGCATATTCTCACCGAGCTCGAAGGCTTCTGCACCTCGATCGGGCTGATGGAGCAGGGCCGCATGGTGCGCAGCGGCAAGATCGAGGAGATCACCGCTGCTGAAAGCCACAGCCGCGTGGTGCGGCTGCGCTGGCTGCCGCCAGCGCCCGCCGTCCCGCCGGATGCCACCGACGCCGCAGCCGGCGCCGCAGCCGGCCTTGAAACGCTGCTGGCCGCGAACCCGCTGGTTTCCGGACTGATGGTCAGCGGCCCGGAGGGCGTCTTCAAGTTCGCCGGCTCAGAGGAGGAGCTTTCCGCGCTGCTGGCCGGCCTGCTCGGCGCAGGCATCGCCGTAGTGGCTTTCGGCGAGGTTCGCCAGACGGTGGAAGACCTGTACCTGAAGCTTTCGCAGCACCGGGTGATGTAAGGGCCAAGAAGGCGCGGTGTCATTGCTGACCAATCCCGAATTTGTGCGCTACGCGCGGGCCGAGTTGCGCCCGGCGCGGGCGCTGGCCGCCGGCCTGGTGACGCTGGTGGTCTGCTACCTGGCGGGCATGTGGGCCTGGGGAATCCAGCACGACAGTCTGCGGGATTTCCTGCGCACATTTTACGGCAGCCTGGTCGGCATCCAGTTCGGCGCGCTGGCCCTGTGGTCGGCCTCCGCCTGCGGGCAGGCCATTTCCCGCGAGCGCGAGCTGAAGAACTACGACTTCCTGAGAACCACGCGGCTCACCTCGTTCGAGCTGGCAATCGGAAAATTGTTCGGAGCGCCGATCATGGGATGGTTCGTGGTGGGCTGCTCGCTGCCGGTAGCGCTGTTCGCCGGGGTGACGGGCGGATTTTCCGCCGCCGTGATTCTTCAGACGTATCTGCTGCTGGCCGCCTTCGCTATTTTCGCCGGCGTGAGCGGGCTATGGTTCTCGCTGCTGGCAGAAAAGGCCAGCGGCGCAGCGATCGCGCTGCTGGTCGTGCTTCCGCCGGCGATCACCTGGACCTTCCTGCATAGTCCCTATCCCGGTCTCAGCGCCCTCAGCGTCGCGCCGGCCCTGATGGCGCTCTATGTCGCCGACGCCGGCCAGACCGCGCCGCTGTTCGGCGTGAAACTTCCCTACGTGGCGCTCAGCTTCCTGCTGTGGGCCGCATTCGGCGCCTGGCTGATGCTGATGCTGGTGCGAAACATGAAGAAGGACATCGAAGAGATCCGGCTGCTTTCGCGCTGGCAGGCGGTGGGCTTCGCGGCGTTCCTCAACGCGCTGCTCTACGCGTTCCAGCAGATACCGCAACCGAAGGCGGCCAACGCCGGCAGCGCTACCCTCACCGTGGTCATTCTGAACGCGGTGGTCCTTTTCCTGATCGGCCTGTTCCTGCTGACGCCCTACGAGCGCCTGAAAGTCTGGAAGCGCAACCACGCGGCGGGCGCGGCGTCTTATCTGTCGGAAGACGGGCTGCCCTGGCCCTGGCTGGTTCTGGCCGCCGCGGCGGCCTACGCCCTGCTGCTGGCGGGCACGCTCGTGCTGCACAGCGAGGTGCCTGTTTCCGGCTGGCGGCTGGAGAAGGTAGCGCTGCAACTGCTCATCCTCCTGCTCTACGTGACCCGCGATGTGTTGTTTCTGCAGTGGTGCATGCTGACGCGCATGAAGCGCCCGGTGGTGAAGGGCATTCTGCTGCTGGCGCTTTATTACCTGGCGGCCGGCGTGATGGCCGGCATCGCGGCCATCACTTCTGAAGCCGGGACGGATTTCGTGCTCGGGCTGACGACGCCGGCCGGCGTTTTTGAATTGAAACGGTGGGTTTATGTGGGAATGGCGGTTCAGCTTGCCATTATTATCCTGATTCTCAGCGCCATTTCGCGCCGCCTGTCGCGCCCCGCGACCGCCGCCGCCCCAGCCGCCTCCGGTTAGAGGTCCAAGCGCCGGTATGGACTGCCCCCGCCCCCCGAGCGGCGCTCGGTGCTGCTTCTCAGCGACGAGGCGCCGACTCCCTGAAGGAACGCGTCCAAAGGCCAACCAGTCCCCGGCGTCCGCGGCAAGGCAAGGGCAGGTGCACGCAACAGTTTCTTGACAGTCTGAAACAGACATTATAAAAGGAGAGGTTGCGTCCGGGTCCGGACGCTCCGGGATGTTCAACTCCAGTGGAGCGAGGCTCCTGCTGCGCGCCGAGAGAATGGAGGCCTATGTCTGAGCCGACGGGGAAGGGTGACCCCGGCGTGAATGAGCCGGTAGGATCGAAGCCGAAAGAGCCGGCGGCGGCGCCGTCCAAGCCGCCGGTGCAACCCGGGCTGCCGTCGAAGACCGCGACGGCGGCGGCCGTCGCCGGCGCGCCGGAAACAGATCTGCGGGTCGGGCAGCGCCGGCGGCGCATTGTCTGGGCCTGCGTGGCCGGCTACCTCATCACCAACTTCCTGATGTTCCTGCGTTTCTTCCTGCCGCGCACGCTGTTCGAGCCCAAAACGCAGTTCAGCATCGGCTACCCCAGCGACTTCGGCTTCGGCGTCGAAACCAAGTTCCAGAAGGACTACCGCATCTGGGTGGTGCGCAATGCCGAGCGCATCTTCGCCATCTATGCCCGCTGCACGCACCTGGGATGCACGCCCGACTGGAAACCCAGCGAGAACAAGTTCAAGTGCCCCTGCCACGGCAGCGGCTATGATACCGAAGGCATCAATTTCGAAGGTCCGGCGCCGCGGCCGATGGACCGGGCAAAGATCGAGGTGAGTCCCGAGGGGCAGTTGATTGTGGATACCGGGGTCCTGTACGAGTGGCCCAAGGGGCAGAAATCGGAGTTCAACGACCCGGGCGCGTTCCTGCAGGTATAAGGGTTCCGAGACGGAGATCCGATGCCAGAGGAAAAGAAACCGGAAGTGGGCGGCAACGGCGCCCCGGCTGGAAGCGGTGACGGCGCCCCGGCCGCAGGCGGGGACGGCGCGCCGGGCAAGGGCCGCACACTGCTCGACCGCGCCAAGGCCGAGACCAAGGTGCTGGTCGGCCGCGCCAAAGAAGACGCGCAGGCGCTCAAGGCGCCGCAGAAGACGCAGGTCTGGAAGTCCATTTTTCGCGTCAAGCACGATGACACGCCGCGCTCCCGCGCCCTCGGCGTGCTCACCAACGTCTTCCTGCACCTGCACCCCGCCAAGGTCAACCGCGACGCGGTGCGCTACGCCTTCACCTGGGGCATGGGCGGCATTACTTTTTACCTGTTCATCGTGCTGACCTTCACCGGCGTGCTGTTGATGTTCTACTATCACCCGACGAAGGTGCAGGCGTTCCGCGACATTCTTTACCTGGAGCACGACGTGCCCTGCGGCCGGCTGCTGCGCAACATGCCCCGCTGGGCCGCACACCTCAGGATCATCACCGTGTGGCTGCAAATGTTC
>JBKKAI010000320.1:0-3319 GCA_046714815.1 Terriglobia bacterium
ACAAAAGGTATAAGATCATAAAGATAGGCGTTAACACGGTCGAGGTGGAAGACCTGGTGAGCAAGCACAAGCAGACACTGCCGCTGCAGGAATCCTGATGCCCTCAAATACCGATCCCCGCCGGACACGCGAACAAGGTTGGGCGCTCCTGACCATCCTGTTCTTCTCCGCGCTGCTGGTGATCTCTCTCGGCTCGGTGCTGCCCCGCGCCGCCATGGAAGCTCGCCGCGAGCGGGAAGGCGACCTGATTCATCGCGGCAAGCAGTATGAGCGCGCCATCCAGCTCTACTTCCGTAAATTCCGGCGCTACCCCGCCAAGCTCGAAGACCTGGAAAACACCAACAACATCCGCTTCTTGCGGAAACGCTTCACGGACCCGATCACCGGCGGCGAGGAATGGCGGCTGCTCAACATCGGCCCGAACGGAGTGCTCACCAATTCCGCGTTGCAGCCGCCCGGCAATCCGGGTGCGGTGCCTGGTACTGGAGTCGCAGTCGGTGTTCTGGGCTCGGCGCCGGCGTCACAAGGCCCCACCGGTTTTGGCCAGCAGCCCACCGGCTTTGGCCAGCAACCCGCCGGCTTTGGGCAGCCCGTGAGCTTTGGCCAGCAGCCGTCAGGCTTTGGCCAGCAACCCGGTCCCGGTGGACAGCCGCCGCCCGGACTCCCAGCCGGCGTGATCGCCATCCACCTGGATTGCAGCCTGGCGTGGCGGGGCAGGTTCCGACGGTGGCCGGTATTGGAGGTGGCGCGCTCGGTGCGAGTGTGCCCGGCATGGTGACAGGCTTTGCGGCTCTGCCGGGAAGCGTGGGCATGAGCGCGCCGGGCTTCGCCGGTATTCCGGGCGCTCCAGGCACCGCCGCCGGGCCCGGCGGCCTTGGAGGCGCGCAGTTTGGCGGCGGAATCGCGGGAGTGGCAAGTAAAAGTGAAGCGGCCTCGATGAAGGTCTTCAACGGCCGCGAGAAATACAACGAGTGGGAATTCGTATACGATTTCCGGCGCGATCCCCTGATGCTCGGCGCGATGGCCCAGCAACAGCAACAGCAACAGCAGCAAGGCGTGCCGCAGCCCGGTCAGCCGGGTGCGCCTCCGACGGCATTCGGCCAACCGGGTGCGCCTCCGACGGCATTCGGCCAGCCAGGCCCCGGACAATCTGGCTTCCCGCCACCCATGGGCTTCGGCGGCCAGCCGGGATCTGCTCCCCAGCCCGGTTTCACCGGCCAGCCAGGCTTCCCGCCGCCTCCGCCTCAGCCCGGCGGCATCGGCCTTCGTCCACCCCGTCCGTAGCGGCCGTTTCTGCGGCTACTGCTGCGCGATGAAGGGGCTGGGTGTAAAACAGAGGATGAAGATGATGAGGGCCAGCGCGGCCAGCCAGCGGCGGCGCTCGTCGAGAGGTATGGGGTCGAAGATCACCGGATGGCGCATCCCCAGGAAAAACAGCAGCACCGACCACATGATCCATCCGTACCAGTAGAAAATTCCCAGCGGCAGGAGCGCCACGACGAAAACGCGCGACATCAAGCGATGCTTTTCGCCCACGATCGCATACAGGATGTGCCCTCCATCGAGCTGGCCGATGGGGAGCAGGTTCAGGGCGGTGGCGAACAATCCCACCCAGGCCGCCCGCGCCACCGGATGCAGGTACAGAATCTGATCGGCTGCGCCGGGGAACAGAAGCTGCTCGAACAGGGAAATCAGCAGCGGGTTGCCGAAGGTGAGGCTGTCTGTGACCTCGGAGGCGGGCGCCATCTTCGAAGCCAGCATCCCGCCGATCAGGACCGGCAGCGCGACGACGAAGCCGACCAGCGGGCCGGAGATGCCGATGTCAAACAGCGCGCGGCGGCTGACGATGGGGGCCCGGATGCGGATGAAGGCGCCCATGGTTCCGATGATCGTCGGCGCGGGAATAAAATACGGGTAGCTGGCGGCGATGCCGTAGTACCGGCAGGCGATGTAATGGCCCATTTCGTGCGCCAGCAGGATTCCCATCAGCGCCATCGAAAACGGCAGGCCGTTGAGCAGCAGTCCGGGTTGGGACCACAGTCCCGAAAACGGATTAAAACTTCGCTCCACGTCAATGGCCGGCTGATTGGTCTGGTAGTTGTGATCGAAGTGGGCGCCGACGGCCAGCGTGGTCAGGACCGTTAGCCCGAATAACAACAGGTGCAGCCACAGACGGCGTCTCGGTTGCGCCACCCAAGCCTCGCGGGGAGCCGGGAACCCGTATTCCAGCGGGCGCAGCCAATAGGAATCACTCATGACAGGACGCTTACGGAGGCTTGTCTGTTACAGGGCCTGCAGTTCCTTGCCTGGTTTGAAGCGGACGGCCTTGCCCGGAGGAATGCTGACCACGTCCCCCGTGCGCGGGTTGCGCCCGATGCCTGTCTTGCGCGGCTTGACGTTGAAAACCCCGAAGCCGCGCAGCTCGATCCGGTCGCCCCGCTCCAGGGCCCGCTTCATGCCATCGAACACGGTTTCGACAGCCTGCTCGGCCTTCGTCTTGGTGATCCCGGTACGGTTGACGACTTCGTTTATGATGTCGAGCTTGATCACAGCGCTGCCTCCTCGGGGACCGCTTCATTATCAGAGATCATTATCAGAGAACGTTTCCGGCATTGTCAATGCCGGCTGACCGCGTCGCCGCCGCCCGCCCGCGCCCCAAGGCTGCTTGCGTCGCCACGCCTGAGAATGATACAAGCAGTTTTCGGGCCGCGACTCGACAAAGGGGGAACTCTGGATGCCGGTGAAGTCGGACCACTGGATCAACAAGATGTGCGCCGAGGAAAAGATGATTGACCCATACCTCCAGGACCTGCTCCGCCAGGTGGGGGGGCGCCGCATCATCAGCGCCGGAACCAGCAGCTACGGCTACGACATCCGTCTTTCCGCCGAGCACGGCTTCAAGATTTTTTCCTCGGTGCATGCCGGTATCGTGGATCCCAAGTGCTTCGACGACCGCGCCCTGCTCGATGCTCCCGTCTACACGGCCGAGGACGGCTCGGCATATTTTCTGATGCCACCCCACAGTTACGGCCTGGGGCTGACGATGGAGTACTTCCGCATACCACGCAGTGTGCTGGGGTTGTGTCACGGCAAGAGCACTTACGCGCGCTGTGGTGTCATCGTCAACACAACGCCGCTCGAGCCGGAGTGGACGGGCCACCTGGTGCTGGAGTTCTCCAACTCCAGCGCCACCTCGGTGCGCATCTATGCGGGCGAAGGGGTGGCGCAGGTGATCTTCCTCGAGGCGGACCAGGAGTGCGCCACCAGCTACGCCGACCGGGCCGGCAAGTATCAGGACTGTCTCTTATACACAAATCCG
>JBKKAI010000321.1:0-2921 GCA_046714815.1 Terriglobia bacterium
CCCACCTTGTGCAGCTTGAACGGATAGATGAAGGAGAGGACCGAGGCGTTGTGAGTCAGCGCCAGGATGGCAACCTCGTCGAGCTTCACCTGGAAATTCTTGGCGAGCTCGCTAACGAGTTTCTCGACGATCTCGTTGCTCAGTCCCTGGCCGGTCTTGACGGCCTCGTCAATCAGCTTCGACAGTCCAGTCGTTAAGGCAGCGCCCATTCTTCCCCCGTGAAGATTATAAGCCGGGAGCGAAACTGCAATTATAACCAAAGGCGGGCGGTAGACAAGGGAAACCGCCGGGCTGCGGCGGGCAAGACCGTGCCCCGGCTGTAACCCTGCTTCCTGCCCCCTGCTTCCCGTAGAACAGAAGAGCGTTACTTGACAACCGCGCGCGGGGCAAACGAGAATGAAAAGCTAACCTGACATGTCCACCGCATCCGCCGCTGCCGCGGCCCCAAGAGACCACAGTTTCCTGTGGCGCCGCCTCCACTCGCTGTCCGGGATCTTTCCGGTGGGCTTTTTCCTGGTCGAGCACCTGTTCTCTAACGCCTTCGCGCTGCGCGGGCCGGAAGCCTACAACAACCAGGTGAAGTTCCTGGTGGGCCTGCCGGTGGTGCTGGGATTCGAGATTGTCCTGATCTATATCCCCATCCTCTATCACGGGCTGTTCGGCATCTACATCTGGCTGCGGGGCGAATCGAACGTGCTGGCGCACAGCTACTTCGGCAACTGGATGTACACGCTGCAGCGCGCCACCGGCATCATCGTGTTTGCCTACATCGTGTTCCATACCTGGGAACAGCGGTTCAGCGGTATTTCACTGCCGGCCCACCCCGAGCAGGCCTTCGACAAGGTTCGCATGTCGCTGGCCAACCCCGGGGTCCTGTGGTTTTACGTGGTGGGGATGGTGGCCGCGTGCTTCCATTTTGCCTACGGTCTGTGGCTGTTCGGGTGCAAGTGGGGGATTACAACGGGACCGAACGCGCAGCGCGTTTCCGGCTGGCTGTGCACCGGGATCGGCGTGGCGCTGGGCGCCCTGGGGCTGCTGACGCTGCGGGTGTTTGTGGCCTGAAAACGAAATGGCAAATCCTCGCATCGTTATCGTGGGCGGCGGGCTGGCGGGCCTGACGGCGGCCATCAAGGTGGCCGAGATGGGCCACGCGGTGGACCTGTTTTCCATCGTGCCGGTGAAGCGTTCGCACTCGGTCTGTGCGCAGGGCGGCATCAACGCCGCCAAGAACACCAAGGGCGAGGGCGACTCCACCTGGAAGCACTTCGACGACTCGATCTACGGCGGCGACTTCCTCGCCAATCAGCCGCCGGTGAAGAACATGTGCGAGGCGGCGCCGGGCATCATTGATCTGCTCGACCGCATGGGCGTGATGTTTAACCGCACGCCGGAGGGCCTGCTCGACTTCCGCCGCTTCGGCGGCACGTTGTACCACCGCACCGCGTTCGCCGGCGCCACCACCGGCCAGCAGCTTCTCTACGCGCTCGACGAGCAGGTGCGCCGCTTCGAATCGGAGGGCAAAGTCGTCAAGCACGAGCACTGGGAATTCCTCTCGGGCGTGATGGATGAGCAGCGCATATGCCGCGGCATCACCGCCATGGACCTGCGCTCGATGCAGATTCACCTCTTTCCGGCCGAGGCGGTGATCATCGCCACCGGCGGTATCGGCGCCATCTTCGGCAAGAGCACCAACTCGGTGGTGTGCAACGGCAGCGCGCAAAGCGCGCTCTACCAGCAGGGTGCGTTCTACGCCAATGGCGAGTTCATCCAGGTGCATCCCACCGCCATCCCGGGCGAAGACAAGCTGCGTCTGATGTCCGAATCGGCCCGCGGCGAGGGCGGGCGCGTCTGGGTGAAGCGCGACGGCAAGCCCTGGTACTTCCTCGAGGAGTGGTACCCGAAATACGGCAACCTGGTGCCGCGCGACGTCGCCACCCGAGCCATTCACAAAGTGGTCTACGAGATGGGCCTGGGGATTGACGGCCAGCAGGCCGTCTACCTGGACCTCACGCACCTCGATCCGGCGATGCTCGACCGCAAGCTGGGCGGCATCCTCGAAATCTACGAAAAGTTTGTGGGCGTGGATCCACGCCGTGAGCCGATGTTGGTCTTCCCCGGGATGCACTACACCATGGGCGGGTTGTGGGTTGACTACGCCCAGATGACCAACATCCCCGGGTTGTTCGCCGCCGGCGAGTGCGAATACCAGTACCACGGCGCGAATCGCCTGGGCGCCAATTCGCTGGTTTCCTGCATCTGGGGCGGCATGGTGGCAGGCCCGGCGGCGGTCCGCTACTCGCGCAACAGCAGCAAGAGCGCCGCCGCGGTGAGCGGCCGTCCATTCGAGTTGGAAAAGCAGCGTCAGGAGGAGTTGAACGGGCGGCTGCTCGCCGGCAGCGGTGGCGAGAATCCCTTCGTCATCTGGAAGGAGATGGGCCAGCTGATGTCCGAGCACTGTACCGTGGTGCGGCACAACGACAGGCTGCGCGCGGCCGACAACCGGCTGCAGGAGCTGTTGGAGCGCTATGGAAGCATCAACCTGAGCGACCGCTCGCAGTGGGCCAACCAGACGCTGGCCTTCAGCCGCGAGCTGTACAACATGCTGCAACTCGCGCGCGTGATCGCGCTCGGCGCGCTCGCGCGCGACGAGAGCCGCGGCGCGCATTGGAAGCCCGACTTTCCGGAGCGCAACGATGAGCAGTGGCTGAAGACCACCAAGGCGTCCTTCGCCCCCGACGCCGACGCGCCGCTACTGGCCTATGAGCCGGTGGACACGGCACTGCTCACGCCGCGCCCGCGCCGCTACGACGTGGCCGTCTGACGATGGAACATAGGCCGGATTATTCATGAACAGGCGCCCGAACTTCTGGAGTGGGGGGGGGGGGCGCCCCGGTGTGGGGGCGGGGGGGGGGGGGCGCGCG
>JBKKAI010000322.1:0-8446 GCA_046714815.1 Terriglobia bacterium
GGCTACCGGGTACCACCAGCGGAAAATCAACTCGGTGAGCGGCCCGTAGACCGAGACGTAATTCTTCCCGTTCACGCCCTCCCAGGTTTCGTCGCGCAGGTGGCGAACCTCGCCGTCCACGGGGCGCACCAGGTAGGGGTTGTAGCCCGCGGCCTGCGCCTTGCCTTCCCAGCGGTAGCGGAACAGGTCGTCGGAAAGCGATGGGTAAAGCGGCGCCAGCGTGGCGCGGAACACCAGGCCGGCGGCAAAAATGAAAAGGAGCGTGCGGCGACTTGGAGCGTTCGCTTCGGGGCGCCGGCGCCTTCCGTCCGGCTCCCCCGCCGGCATGGAGGGAGCCACCGGCCGGAACACAAGCCACACTGAGATCAGGTATAATACTCCTGTCGCCAGCGCCAGCGGAATGAACAGGGCGGCGTGCTCCTTGAGGTTGCGAAGGAGCAGGATTTTTATATAGACGGCCTCCATCACGATGGCCGGCGCCACCAGGGCCATCGTCAACGAAGCACGAGGGTTCCGAAGCGAGTTGGTCACGTTCGATCTGCTGGAAAAAGTATCATAAATGGCGGTTCTATCTCTCACGGCCTCCGCGCTTGTGTTTCTGTTGCAGCCCTCGCTGTGGAAGCAGGCGCGCCAGATGCTGTTTGACCGCACCTTCGAGCGGGTCTACCAGCTCAACTCGTTCGACGCCGCGCTGGTCACGCCGTATTTCCTGCTGATGATCGTGCTGTCGGCCTACGGCCTGCACCGCTACTGGCTGGTTTATTCCTACTTTCGGCACCGGCGCAACGCGGCCGGGCCCCCGCCGGGGCGGTTCGAGCGTCTGCCGCGCGTCACCATCCAGCTTCCGGTATACAACGAGCGGTTCGTTGTGGAGCGACTGATCGAAACCGTCTGCCGCGTCGAGTACCCGCGCGAGCTGCTCGAGATCCAGGTGCTCGATGACTCGACCGATGAAACCGTGGCGATCGCGCGCGGCGCGGTGGAGCGCTACGCGGCGCTCGGCCATCCCATCGTTCACTATCATCGCGGGAACCGCGACGGCTACAAGGCCGGGGCGCTGGCCGCGGGCCTGGGAAAGACCACAGGCGAGCTCATCTGCATCTTCGACGCCGACTTCCTGCCGCCCGCCGACTTCCTGGAGCGCACCGTCCACTACTTCACCGACCCCGGGGTGGGCATGGTGCAAGGTCGCTGGACGTTCCTGAACCGCAACTACTCCTTCCTGACGCAGGTGCAGGCCATGCTGCTCGACGGGCACTTCGTGCTGGAGCACGGCGCGCGCTTCCGCTCGGGCTGTTTCTTCAACTTCAACGGCACCGCCGGTGTGTGGCGGCGAACGGCTATTGAACAGGCCGGCGGCTGGCAGCACGACACCCTCACCGAAGACACCGACCTCAGTTATCGCGCCCAGTTGTGCGGCTGGAAGTTTCTCTACCTGCCCGAAATCGAATGCCCGTCGGAGCTGCCGGTGGAGATGAACGCCTTCAAGGTGCAGCAGGCTCGCTGGGCGAAGGGCCTGACGCAGACCGCGCTGAAGCTGATGCGCCGCATCTGGGCCGCCCCCATCCCGCTGCGCAAAAAGGTCGAGGCCTGGTTCCACCTAACGGCCAATCTCAGCTACCCGCTGATGATCGTGCTTTCGGTGCTGCTGCTGCCGGCGCTGATCGTGCGCTTTTACCAGGGCTGGTTCCAGATGCTGTACATTGACCTGCCCCTGTTTCTGGCTTCGACTTTTTCGCTGTCCACATTTTTCCTCACCAGCCAGCGCGAGCTCGACCCGCTCGGCTGGAAGCGCAGCTTCCGCTACCTGCCGTTCCTGATCGCCATGGGCATCGGTCTCACCATTACCAACGCACGGGCGGTGCTGGAGGCGCTGGTGGGGAAGGCCTCGCCTTTCCAGCGCACGCCGAAATACCACATCGGTTCGGGCGGGCAGCGCGTGCGCAGCGCGCAGTACCGCCGCCGGGCCGGCTGGGTCCCCTTCATCGAGTTGGGTATCGGCACCTACTTCCTCGCCACGGTGGTCTATGCGGTGGACAGCCGCAACTTCACCACCGTTCCCTTCCTGCTGCTGTTCGTGCTGGGCTACTACTACACCGGCTTCCTTTCGCTCGTCCAGGACCGCGGGGAAACCCTGCTGCGTCCTTTTCAGATATTGCGCCTTCGGTTCGCTCCGCGCTACTCTCCTCCTTCCGGGGACTGAGGGAATGCGGAGTTCGGAATTCGGAATTCGGAATGCCGGCAGGGCCGCGCTGGTTTTGTGCGCGCTGGTCCTCCCGCTGGCGGGAATTGAAAAAGAGGCGCCGGAGGTCTACCGCGAGCGGCGCACGGCGCTGGCGGCCCGGCTGAAGGACGGCATCACCGTGGTGGCCGGCGCCGAAGAGCCGGAGGCGGCCGGCGCGATCCACGGCTTCCGGCAGAACGAGAATTTCCACTATTTGACGGGAGTGGACGAGCCGGGAGCGATATTGCTGCTGGCGCCGGCGCAAAACGGCAAGCCGGGGAGTGAAATCCTGTTCCTGGCGGCGCGCAACGCCAAACAGGAGCAATGGACCGGGCCGAAGCTCAGTGCGGACGACCCCGGCGCCGCGGCGCGCACCGGCTTCGCGGCGGTAATGCCGGCCTCATCCTTCGAGCCCGAGCTGCGGCGGCTTCTGCCCGCCTACCGGACCATCCATGCCATCCATCCGAGGGGCAATTCCGAAGCGTGCAGCTTCGAGCGCGACGCGTTGAATCGGCTGAAGCGCATCGCGCCGGACGCGGGACTGCGTGACGCCGGGCCGGAGATCGCGCGCCTGCGCCAGGTGAAATCGGCGGGTGAAGTGGCGCTGATCGAGAAGGCGCTGCGGTTTACGATGGACGCGCACCGCGCGGCGATGCAGGCGGTGCGCCCGGGCGTTTACGAATACGAAATTGCCGCGCTGATGAAGTACACCTGGGAGCGGCAGGGTTGCGAAGGGCCGGCCTTCGCGCCCATTGTCGGCTCCGGCACGTTCTCCACCGTGCTGCACTACAGCGCCAACAGCCGGCGCATGGAGGCGGGCGACGTGGTGGTGATTGACGTGGGCGCCAAGTGCGGCGGCTACACCTCCGACATCACACGCACGCTGCCGGTTTCCGGGCGGTTCACGCCGCGCCAGCGCGAGATATACGACATCGTGCTGGGCGCGCAGCGGGCATCCATCGCCGCCATCCGGCCGGGCATGCGCCTGGACCGCAGCGGCTCGAACAGTGTCGAGAAAATCGCCTGGGAATACATCAACAGCCACGGCCGCGATCGCCACGGCCAGAAGCTTGGCAAATACTTCACCCACGGCCTCGGCCACTCGGTCGGTCTGGACGTGCACGACGCCGGGGACCGCTCGCGCCCGCTCGAAGCCGGCATGGTCATCACCATCGAACCCGGCATCTACCTGCCCGAAGAGAGCTTCGGCATCCGCATCGAGGACGTGGTCCTGGTCACCGCCGGCGGCGCGCGCGTCCTTACCGACGCCCTTCCGCGCGACCCCGCCTCGATCGAGCACGCCATGCAAAAACAATAGGGGCCGTGGATTCACGCCGAGGCAGACGGAACCCGGCACAGGCAGGAATGCCTGTGTTACGAGTGTCAGAACTGGAGGCGCAGGCGGAAGCGGAACGCCCGCCCGTCGTTCAGCGTATTGGTGATCTTACCGAAGCTCGGTGAGACCAGGTTGAAGCTGGGCTCGGCAAACTGGGGAGTGTTCAGAAAGTTAATTGTCTCGGCGCGCAACTGCAGGCTCCATTCCCGGCTCACCGGCCACGTCCGTTCCAGCGCTGCATTCACGTTGGCAATTTTGCCACGCCGGAATGTGTTCCGGCCCAGGTTCCCCCTCTTCTCGTTTGGCTGGATGAAGCCGAACGCCGCGGCCGTCAACAGCCTCTGCGAGTTGTCCGGGTCCCCGATGGTGCGGCCGAGTACGGACGGATCGAGCAGGTGCGGCCGGTCACCGCCTTGCCCGTCCACGTTGCCGAACCCCGGTCCGTCCGAGCCCGATTCCACCGAGAACGGCGTCCCGTTCTTGAGCAGAAAGACACCGGACAGGGTCCAGCCCCCGGCGAGCCGGCGCAACCATCCCGGCCGGACCCCCGGAGCCGGCATGTCATACGATCCCCGCAGCAGCAGCGCGTGCGGCTGGTCAAACAGTGAGCGGCCCTTCAAGTCCGCATGCACCGGGTGTTCCGCCTGGCTTCGACCCTGGCGCGCATCCACGCCGGATAGCGTACTTGTGTAGTCATTGCCCAGGTCCATCGCTTTGCTGAACCAGTAGGAGACATCCAGGCTGATCCCGCGCGCCCGCGGCGCCACCACGGTGACGCGCCCGGCGTCAAAATAAGCCCGCGAGCCGTTCAGCAGCCGCAGCACTTCCAGCACGTTCTGGTTGGGGCGGCGCTGATTGATGGTGGCCGTGGTGTGCGGGATTCCCGCGACGGCATCGGCCCGATTGGTGAACCACATCTGGAACAGTTTGTGAGTGCGGCTCCCGACGTAGCCCAACTGCAGCTTCACGTTCCGCGCCAGGTCCCGCTCCCAACTGAAGTTGTACTGGTGGCTGTAGGGCGTCGTCAGGTTGGAGGAAACGTCGAAGATCCCGGCACGAAATCCCGGGCCGATGTCGCGGAGCGTGATCCCGCCCAGCGGATTCCGCAAGTCCGGCGCGCCGACGATCACGCGGTAGCTGCCCGGCGGGCTCATCCGCACCTGCCCGTAGGTGGTGGCGAAAATCTCGCCGTAGTGCAGCCCATAGGCGGTCCGCACGGTCCCCCAGGCCGCCGGCAAGCGGTAAGCGATGCCCAGCCGCGGCGCGACATTGTTGCAGTCGCAGGGAAACGGAATCGTATCCAGGTGGTTCACTTCGGAGGGGCGCGTCATCGGCTCGTAGCGAACGCCGGCCTGCACCGTCAACGACGGTGTCAACTTCCAGGTGTCGCCGGCGTACAGCAGGAAGCCCCAGGTCCGGAATCCCCGATGTGTGTTCCCCAGTGACTGCACATAGGTGCTGGGTGTGCGCATCAAAAAATTGGTCAGCGCGCTCCGTCCAAAATCGTTGCCGAAAGTGATAATGCCCCGCTCTCCGTCCTGCTCCCTGCCGTTGACCTGCGCGCGAACCGCTTCGGCGCCGCCCGTCCAATGGTGATCGCCGCGCACCTGCCCCACCCAGGCCGCATACCGGAACTTGTTCTGCGCCCGCACGATGGGGATCGGCGGCGACGGTCCCAGCCCTTGAATCACGTTCGCCACCATGGCCGACGGCCCAACCGCGTTTTCCTCCGGCCGGATCAGCGTCGTGACCCTTTCGAATCCCACCGAAAAACTCCCGGCCGTCACGGCACTGAATGGCCGCGACCAGGTCATTACCGCGGTATGCGAGTGAGTGTTTGTGTCCGGAGTCTGCCCGGCCACCAACTGAAACGCGTCAACCTGCTGGGAGGTGAACTGATACCGCAACCCGACCCGGTTTTTTTCCCCGGCCGGCGTCTCGATCCGCGTGCCAATCGCGTTGGTGTTGATCCGCTGCGGCGCGTTCGTATTCAAGGCGCGGGGATCAATGTCCGGCCGGTTCGGAAGTTCCGGCGGGTATGCCGACAGGAAGCGTTCCACCAGCCGGCGAAGGAACGGGTCACTCGCCAGCGGCGTCCGCTCGCCGGCTCCGGGCACCAGTACATTGCCGTTCACGAACCCCCGCAGCTTCTGCTGGCTGCCTTCGAGCGAAATCCACGCCGGCCCCTGGAGCTTGCCCCCGAATCGAAATCCGTACTCGTTTTCCGTTGCCGGCCGCACATCGCCCACCTGAAAAAACGTCCGCGCCCGGAACAGGTGGTTGCTGTGTGTCTCCCACAGCGCTCCGTGTGTACCGGAAGTACGCGCCTCGGGCAGATGCAGCGGGGTGGTCGGCGGGCGACCGTACTCCGACCCGAGGTAACTTCGCTCCGGCTGGAACTGGTTGACCAACGTCGCCGTTACCCCAACACGCGCATTCAGCTCTCGTATCGTGTTCGTGTCAATCAGGTTGAACTGCACGTTTTCGTTCCGCCGGCTCTCCCCCGCTGCCGTGTCAGTCTGGCCCAGCAGATTGAGTTGCAGACGCTGCTGCGCAGCTTGTCCCTCCCCTCCCGGCGCAGGCGGAGCTCCCGGCTTGGACTCGGATGACGGTTTGGAATCGGCCGGCTTGCGCTCTCCCGTCCTGGGTTGGCGCTCCTGGGCGGCCGCAAGAGCAGTCAACGACACTGCCAGCGCGAAACCGATCAGCGCAACCACCGGCCTGGGCGCTCTGCCGGCAGAATCGCACGGATGCTCTCCGTCGCCGGTTGCGGTGACTCCCGATGCGCCGCTGTCCCATCGCGCTGATATCACGGCGGCCGCCTCCTCTTTCCGCGAAAACGCGCACAACGGAGCGCGGCGGCGGGCGTTTTCTCGAACGACTGAAGGGCGCCGCCGCGCCCTGTGCGATTGGGCCTGCCTTGCCGGGCTACGATCGGCACGATTGTAGCAAAGCCCGGCTCCTCATGATTTCCATTTGCTGATGTGGCGCAGCCTTTCCAGCCTTGTGCAGGCTAGCCGAGGGCTAGAGACCCGTGTCTCGATTTCGAGGCCGGAAAAGCGATTGACAGCGGGGCGCGGCGAGTAGAACATCGGGCGCCATGCGGGTTACGAGTACCTGTCTCGGGATAGCCGCGGCGGCGCTCTTGCTGCAGGCTGCGCCGGCGCGGGGCCAGATCGCGGCTGAAGGGCTGCTGGCCGGCACTGCGCGCGCTGACATTACGCCGCCCGCCGGGCACGCGATGGGCGGGTACAGCACCCGCAAGGGCCCCGCCACCGGCGTGCACGATCGCCTGTACGCCCGCGTGCTGGTCCTGAGAAGGGGCGGCGAAACGGTGGCCTTTGTCGCCTGCGACTTGCGTTCGTTCGTTGCCGGCCGCGTCCGCGAGCGCGTGCTGGAAAAGACCGGCATCCGGCATCTTCTGGTGTCGTCGAGCCACACGCATTCGGGCCCGCTGACCTGGGAAAATCGCGGCGCCTGGTACGCCGAAACGGAGGACAAGATCGCCGCGGCGGTCGCCGAGGCCGCCTCGCGGCTCCAGCCCGCGCTGGTGGCGGTTGGCCGCGGCTCGATCTACCTGGGCCACAACCGGCGCCGCATCGGCGACGACGGCCGCGCCGCCATGTTCTGGCGCAACCAGGCCAGGGAGCCTACGTCGCCGGTGGACCCCTCGGTTGCGGTGCTGCGCGTGGACTCGGCGGCCACTGGAAAAACCATCGCGGTCGCGGTTCACTACGCCTGCCACCCTTCGATCCTCGGGCCGGACAACCTGGAGATCTCCGCCGACTATCCCGGGGCCATGGCCGCGGAGGTGGAGAAGACTCTTGGTGACGGCGCGCTTTGTCTTTTCTGGCAGGGCGGCGCCGGCGACATCAATCCTTACATGGACAAGCAGCCGGTGAATGACGGCGGGTTCGCCGAGGTCGAGCGCGCCGGCCGGGCGCTGGCCGCCGAAGCGCTGCGGGTGGCGCGCCGCCTGACGCCGCGCGAGGTGCGCGGCGATTTGCGCGCGGTCTCCGAAGTGGCGCCGCTCGCCAATCGCTGGGAGCCGCAGAAGACGATCGGCGCCGGCCTCGCTGTGGTTGCGATCGGCGACGATATCGCCCTGGTCGCGCTGCCGGGAGAGCCGTTTGTGAATTTCCAGATCGCACTCGCCGACAAAAGCGAAGTCCCGGCAACGCTGCTGCTGGGGTACACATCGGCCGCCGGCGATGAATGGGTGGGCTACCTGCCCACTATCGAGGCCGCTGTGTCGGGCGGTTACGGCGCCGGGTGGAACACTACGGTCGAGGTCGGCGCCGGGGAACGGCTGGTTGACCGGGGGCTGATTCTGATTTATCAACTATTGGGGAAGCTGAAAGATGTCCCGCAATAAAGCGATTTCGCTCGCTCCGGCGCGTGGCGGGCAACCCGTCACGCTGCTCCTGCTGCTGCTCGCGCCGCTGTCGCTCGGCGCCGAGTTGCGCGCCGGTGTGGCGCGCGCCGATATCACTCCGCCACCCGGCACGCCGATGTGGGGCTACAGCTCGCGCCAGGGAACCGCCACCGGCACACGCGACCCGCTCTATGCCCGGGTGCTGGTGCTCGATGACGGCAGCGTTTCCGTGGCGGTGGTGACCCTCGACCTGGGACGCACCTTCGGGCCGGCGCAGATGGACTCGGTGCGCGCCCGCGTGCGGCCGGCCGGCGTTGGACACGTGATCTTCGCCGCGTCGCACACGCATTCCGGTCCGGTGATTCAGGACGAATACCCTGGGAGCGCGGGCGGCCCGCCGCCCTGGGAACAGAAGGCGCTCGAAGCCATCGTCCGGGCCAACGAAAGCGCTCACGGCGCGCGCCGGCCGGCGCCGAACGGCCCCGGCTGGGGAGTGGCCATCATAGGCCCC
>JBKKAI010000323.1:0-3120 GCA_046714815.1 Terriglobia bacterium
GGCCAATGCCTCGCGTGAAAACTGGACGGGCTGCGGGGCCACCCGTCCTGCGGTCGCGGCAAGCCGCGACGCGCTTCAAAGCGGTGGCAAGCCACCGCACTCCAGAAGTTCGGCGCCTGTTTATGAATAATCCGGGCTAATGGCCGGCCCGCCACCGCCGCGAAAAACCCAAGTGGTGCCCGCCACCGTGGTGATGACACGTGGGGCGCACGCGGTGGCTGCCACGAGAAAGAAAAGCGCCATCGCCGCGAAGTCGCAAGCACATACGAACTTCCTGGAAACTCGGCGCACAGGCAGCAATACCTGTGCTACGGGCGGACGATGGTGCCGTCGCGGCGGCGCGTCGAGCCCCAGCCGGCGTCGTCGCGCAGCGGCGGGAGCGGAAATTTCGCCGCCAGCTTCTCGTCGAGCTCGATTCCGAAGCCGGGCGCCTCGCGCGCCCACAGCGAGCCGTTCCTGATCTCCGGGCAGCCGGGAAAAACCTCGCGCGTCTCAGGACCAAAGACGTGTTGCTCCTGGATTCCGAAGTTGTAGCAGGCCAGGTCGAGCGCCAGGTTCGCGGCGTGGCCCGGCGGCGAGACATCGCCGGGGCCGTGCCAGGCCGTCCGCACCCCGAACCACTCGCACAGCGCCGCCACTTTCCGTGCCGGACTCAGGCCGCCGATCTGCGAGATGTGGATGCGGATGAAGTCAATCAGCCGGTTCGAAATCAGCGGCACGAACTCGTGGGGGCTGTTGAACAGCTCCCCCATTGCCAGCGGGATCGTGGTGTGCTGCCGCAGGATGCGGAAGTAGTCCACGTCTTCGGGCGGCGTCGGGTCTTCGAGGAAGAACAGCTTGTAAGGCTCCAGATCCTTGCAGAGCTGCAGCGCCTGCGGCAGCGAGACGCGCTCGTGCACGTCGTGCAGCAGCTCGACCTCGTCGCCGAGCTTGCTGCGCAGGTGCTCGAACACCTTGGGGAGGAAGCGGACATAGGGGCCCGGCTCCCAGGTGCGCGTCGTGATGCGGTACTCGTTGGAGGGCGGCAACCCCGGCGGGGAACCCGCCGGGTTCGCCGGCGCCTTCTTGGCGGCGGGACCCGCTCCCGCGCCGTAGGTGGAATAACCGGGCACCGCCACCTGCACCCGCACGAAGCGATAACCCTGTTCCATGAACTTCTGCGCGCGCTCGGTCACTTCTTGCAGGTCCCGCCCCGAGGCATGGGCGTAGAGGTCGGCCGACTCGCGGCACTTGCCTCCCAGCAACTGGTACACCGGCATGTTCGCGCGCTTGCCCTTGATGTCCCACAGCGCGATGTCCACGCCGCTGATGGCGTTGTTCAGCACCGGCCCGTTGCGCCAATAGGAGCTGACGAACGACGCCTGCCAGATGTCCTCGATCTGGTCCACGTCCCGCCCGATCAGAAATGGGCGGAGGTATTCGTTGACGGCGGTGGCCACCACCATCGCGCGCTGGGTGAACGTGGCGCATCCCAGGCCGTACAGGCCGGGCTCGCTGGTCTCGATCTTCACCACCACCAGGCGGATGCCGTTCGGCGCGGTCAGGATGCACTTCACGTCGCGGATCTTCACCGGCGGCAGGCCGCGCATCGAGGTCTGGGCCGCCGCCGGAATGGGCCGCAGCGCGCCGAGAAACGGCGCCGCCGCGGCGCCCGCCGACATCATCTTGAGCAAGTTCCGTCGTTTCATCGTCACTCCTCCGCTCCCGTTGTAGCACAGGCATTCTTGCCTGTGCCGGGTTTTTCAGCCCCCTGTTACAATAGGCATTCTCACCAGGAGGCGTCATGGCCGATTCCGCCGTCCACGCACCTTCGGTTTTTCCCGCCCTGAGCACGCTCTCCGAAGAGGAGCGCATGTTTCAGGCCAGCGTCCGCCAGTTCGCCCGGGAGAAGGTGAAGCCGCTGGCGAAACAGATGGATGAAGAGGGCAAGTTCAGCCAGGAACTCGTGCGCGAATTCTTCCGCCTGGGGCTGATGGGGATCGAGGTGCCCGAGCAATACGGCGGCGCCGAGGGGTCTTTCTTCCAGAGCATCCTGGCGATCGAGGAGTTGTCGGCGGCCGACCCGTCGGCGGGCGTAGTGGTGGACGTGCAGAACACGCTGGTCAACAACGCCCTCCTGCGCTGGGCGTCGGAGGAGCAGAAGCGGCGGTTTCTGCCGCGGATGTCCACCGAGATGGTGGGCGCCTACGCGCTTTCCGAAGCCGGTTCCGGCTCGGACGCGTTCGCCATGGCCACGCGCGCCGAGGCCCGCGGCGATCACTTCGTGTTGAACGGCCAGAAGCTCTGGATCACCAATGCTGCCGAAGCCGGCCTGTTCCTGCTGTTCGCCAACGCCGATCCTTCGGCCGGCTACCGCGGCATCACCGCTTTCCTGATCGAGCGCGACACGCCCGGCTTCCGCGTCGGAAAGAAGGAAGACAAGCTGGGCATCCGCGCCTCCTCCACCTGCGAGCTGCTGCTCGAGGATTGCCCCGTGCCGCGCGAGAACGTCCTGGGCGACGTGGGCAAGGGCTACAAGATCGCTATCGAAACGCTGAACGAAGGGCGCATCGGGATTGGCGCCCAGATGGCCGGGCTGGCCCGCGGCGCGCTCGATCTGGCCATTGATTACGCCAAACAGCGGAAGCAGTTCGGCAAGCCCATTGCCGAATTCCAGGGCGTGCAATTCCAGCTCGCGCAGATGGCGGTGGACGTGGAAGCCGCCCGCAACATGACCTACAACGCCGCGCGGCTGAAAGACTCCCAGCAGCCGTTTCTCAAGGAAGCGGCGATGGCCAAGTACTTCACGTCGCAGGTGGCCGAGCGCGTCAGCTCGCTGGCCATCGAGGTCTTCGGCGGCTACGGCTTCACCAAGGACTACCCGGTGGAAAAGCTGTGGCGCGACTCGAAAATCGGCAAGATCTACGAAGGCACCTCGAACATGCAGCTTCAGACCATCGCCAAGGTGCTGCTCGGGGGCCGCTAACCCGTATTATTCATTAATCTTGACGGCTCTGGTTTGGAGTGCGGTGGCTTGCCACCGCTTTCCGCGCGGAAGCTTGCTTCCGCGAAAGGCCAATGCCGCGCGTGAAAACTGGACGGGCTGCACGGCCACTCGTGCTGCGGTCGCGGCAAGCCGCG
>JBKKAI010000324.1:0-2677 GCA_046714815.1 Terriglobia bacterium
CGTGCGGCAAGCGCCTCGTGCCGGCCCTGTTCGAGCGCCTGGCGGTGGGGGGGTGTTTCGGACAGCCTTCTGGCTGTCCGTGACGGCCGGTGGACATTTTTTGTTGTTGAGGAGTTATGCGAACCCCCTTCCTGGTTGATTCTGCCGCACCGTCCCGGCTCGACGTCGGGAAGGTTCGCGAAGACTTTCCCATCCTGAAGCAGAGGGTCTACGGGCGGCCGCTGGTCTATCTCGATAACGCCGCCACCAGTCAGAAGCCGCAGGCCGTGATAGACGCGATGCTGCGGTTCTACACCGCCGGCTGCTCGAACGTGCACCGCGGCGTGCACTATCTCAGCGAGCAGGCCACCCAGGCATATGAAGGAGCGCGGGCCGGGGCGCAGCGCTTTCTCAACGCCGCCGAATCCAGGGAGATCGTGTTCGTGCGCGGAACCACCGAAGCCATCAACCTGGTGGCTCAAACGTTCGGCCGGCAGCACGTGCGGGCGGGCGACGAGGTGCTGATTTCCGCGATGGAGCACCACTCGAACATCGTCCCCTGGCAGATGCTGTGCGATGAAAAAGAGGCGCGGCTGCGCGTCGCTCCGATCAATGACCGGGGCGAGCTGATCCTGGAAGAGTTCGAGAAGCTGCTCGGCCCTCGCACCCGCATTGTCTCGATGGTCCACGTGTCGAACGCGCTCGGCACCATCAACCCCGTGGAGCAGGTAACCGGGATGGCGCATCGCCACGGGGCGGTGGTGCTGCTCGACGGCGCGCAGGCCGCGCCGCACCTCAAGAGTGACGTCCGCGAACTGGGCTGCGATTTCTACACGATCTCCGGGCACAAGATGTTCGGCCCCACCGGTATCGGCGTGCTGTATGGGAAAGCGGCGCTGCTCGACGCGATGCCGCCGTACCAGGGCGGTGGCGACATGATCAGCTCGGTGACCTTCGAGAAGACGACCTACAACACGCTGCCCTACAAGTTCGAGGCGGGAACGCCGAACATCGCCGGCACCATCGGCCTGGGCGCCGCGATTGATTACCTGGACGCTCTCGGCCTGGACAACATCGCCGCCTACGAGCACACCCTGCTGGCCTATGGGACCGAGGCGCTCTCGCGCATCGCAGGACTGCGGCTGGTGGGCACCGCGGCCAACAAGGCGTCGGTGCTTTCGTTTGTCCTCGACGGCATTCATCCCCATGACGCCGGCACCATTCTTGACCGCGAGGGCATCGCGGTGCGCACCGGCCACCACTGCGCCCAGCCGGTGATGGACCGCTTCGGCCTGCCCGCCACAATCCGCGCATCGCTGGCCTTCTATAACACGGTGTCCGACATTGACGGCCTGGTGCAGGGCATCGCGAAGGTCCAGGAGGTATTCGCCTGATGTCGGACCTCCAGGACCTCTACCAGGAAACGATCGTGGACCACAGCAAGCGGCCGCGGAACTTCCGCCGGCTGGAGGAAGCCACCTGCAACGCGGAAGGCTACAATCCGCTCTGCGGCGACAAGGTGAAGATCTACGTGAGGGTGGACGGCGACCGGGTCAGCGAGATCAGCTTTGAAGGGTCCGGCTGCGCTATCTCGACAGCCTCGGCGTCGCTGCTGACCGAGACTCTGAAAGGGAAGACGCGGGCGGAGGCGGAATCGCTTTTCCAGATTTTTCACGGGCTGGTGACCAAGGGGCCGGGGGCGGCGCCCTCGTCCCAGTTGGGTAAGCTGGCGGTGTTCTCCGGCATTTCCGGGTTTCCGTCGCGGGTGAAGTGCGCCACGCTGGCCTGGCATACTTTGAAGGCGGCGCTGGCCGAACAGAAGAAGCCGGAGCCGGTGTCAACCGAGTAACTGTTATGAAACTGAGTGCACAGGAAGAATACGGACTGCGCTGCTTGCTGGAGATCGGGCGAAAGGGCCAGGGCGGCAGCCTCACGATCCCGGAGATCAGCCGCGCCGAGGGCATTTCCAATCACTACGTCGCCAAGCTGATGCGCCTTCTGCGGACCGGCGGCTTCGTGACCAGCGCGCGCGGCCAGGCCGGCGGCTACACGTTGGCGCGGCCCACCCGCCAGATCAATATCGGCGAAGTGCTGGCCTACCTCGGCGGCCGCCTGTTCGAGCCAGGCTTCTGCGAGACGCACTCCGGCAGCGAGAATTGCTGCACTCACTCGGTGGATTGCTCCATCCGCTCGCTGTGGCGCGGCGTTCAAGTCGTCGTGGACCAGGTGCTGAGCAAAACCTCGCTCGAAGACCTGCTGGGCAACGAGCAGGCCACCCGGAGCTGGGTCGGCGACCTGGTGCACGTTTCGAGCGCAATCGGCCCGCAAGCGAAGGCATAGCATAATGAGCGAAAAGGAACTTGAAGCCCAGGTCGTCGAGGCGCTGCGGACCTGCTACGATCCCGAGATCCCGGTGAATATCTATGAGCTCGGGCTCATTTATGAAGTGAAGGTCGAGCCCGCGGGCGATGTGCATATCCGCATGACGCTCACTTCACCCGCCTGCCCGGTCGCTGGCTCGCTTCCGGGAGAGGTAGAGAGCAAAGTGCGGGCGATTCCCGGTGTCACCGCGGCTAAGGTTGAGCTCGTCTGGGATCCGGCCTGGAACCCCGGCCTGATGACCGAGGCTGCGAAGCTGCAGCTCGGGATGCTCTAATGCCGGATACTGTTCCTGGGAGCGCGGGCGTCCCGCCCGCAT
>JBKKAI010000325.1:0-3094 GCA_046714815.1 Terriglobia bacterium
CGGTAATGCCGAACGATGGCAGGCCGCCCGACTTGTCGTTGGTGTTGATGCCGCGCAGGCCGATGGCGTCGGCGGTGGCGAAGGGGTTGCCGAGCGGCAGGATGTTCTGGTTCCAGCGGACGGCGCCCACCCGCGCCTCATTGACGATCGCCGGGTTGAAAACCTTGGTGAAGTTGAGCGTGGCGGACCAGTTTTTCAAGGGAACGGTGATGGCGCTGTTGTTTCCGTCGGCCGAGAGGTAGGGGCCGATGGGCACGCCGGCGTTGGCGGGAGAGGGCAGAAACCCGGGGCCGATCAGGTTGGTGTCATCGTAGCTGTACTTGAAGAAAACGCGGTCACTGGCGCCGAGGTTGTGATCGAGGCGGACGTCGAATTGATCGGTGCGCTGTTCAGTGGTGGGATTGAAGACGAAGTTGCGGGTGGCGGCGCTCGAGGTAGGCGCCGGCAGCAGCCCAAACAGGCGGACGGCGACGGGATCGAGGCGGGCCGAGGGGATGCGGTTGCCCGGGAACTGAACCCGCCGATTGGCGCTGACGTTCTCCGGGTCGTAAACGGGTGTGGCCAGGCCGGAGAAATCACCGGTGGTCACCCAGGATCGCTGCTGCAGGGTGGGGATCGTGG
Source organism: Terriglobia bacterium (assembly GCA_046714815.1). Taxonomy (GTDB): domain Bacteria; phylum Acidobacteriota; class Terriglobia; order JAJPHL01; family JAPKYU01; genus JBKKAI01. The sequence goes on from JBKKAI010000325.1 coordinate 622, forward strand.
ACACGATGCTGCGGGGCTGGCGGAGCCGGATGCCCTGGTAATCGCCGAAGAAGAAGGTGCGGTCGCGGCGCAGGGGGCCGCCCACGGTCCCTCCAAACTCGTTGCGGCGGAAGGCCGGCTTACGGATGTTTCCGCGATTGTTGAAGAAAGTGTTGGCGTCGAGTTTGTCGTTGCGCAGGAATTCATAAGCGCTGCCGTGGAGCCGGTTGGAGCCCGACTTGGTCTGGACGATGGTGACGGCGCCGGCGGCCGCCCCGTATTCGGCCGAATAGTTGCTGGTGAGCATCCGGACTTCCTGGATGGAATCAATGGTCGGAACCATGATGAGGGTGCTGAGCCAGAGGTTGCGATTGACCATGCCGTCAATGAGGTAGGAGTTGTTCTGGGCGCTGGAGCCGTTCACGCTGACGTTGACGTCGCCGCGCATGGCGTAGGGGGAGTTGGTAAGGTTGTTGCTCGATCCCGTGGAGGCGCCGGGACTCAGCCGCAACAGCGCGGTGAAGGTCCGGCCGTTGAGCGGCATCTCGACAATCTGCTGGTTGCTGACCAGCGATGAGACGGTGGCCGTCTGCGATTGCAGCAGCGGCGATTCGGCGGTGACCTGGATGGTTTCCCGGACGCTGCCGACCGTGAGCTGAAGGTCAACGGTGACGGTGTCGGCGGCGGTCAGGCGGATGCCGGAGCGGACGAGCTTCTGAAATCCGTCCTGCTCGACCGTGATGGTGTAAGCGCCGGTGGGGACCGAGGAGGCGACGTATTGGCCGCCGGCCGCCGCAATCGCGATGCGGGTGAACTGCGTGCCTTCGTTGACAAGCCTCACGCGGGCGCCCGGGATGACGGCGCCGGCCTGGTCAGAGACGGTGCCGACGATCGTGCCGGACTGGGCTTGAGCGTAAATGGCCGGAGCGCCGCTGAGCGTGAGCGCGGCGACCCACAAGACATTACAAAAGACATTCCGAAAAACAAGGCGCATCGGAAGACTCCCTTCGCGAGCAAGGCTTGCTCATGTTACCCCCCGAAACCCGTCACTGCAATGATGGCGCACAGGCAAGAATGCCTGTGCCACCCATCGCGGTGAATTTCGGGGCGCCGGGGCCGGCATGCGGGTGCATTTTCCCGGCGACATTGCGCGACCCAGGGCGAGAATGAGAAAGGTGGCTTTCACGTTATACTGCCTCGACCGGACGCCGCATAGGGGCGTCCGCCCGAGGAAAGCAACCATGATGTCGCCGCTCCGCCGCAGGGATTTTCTGGCCGGGGCCGGCGCGCTCGCGCTCCATCGCGCCGCGCGCGCCGCCGAGCGCCCGAACATTCTGTGGATCACCGCCGAGGACCTGGGGCCGCAACTGGCGTGCTACGGCTACCCGCTGGTGCGCACGCCGAACCTGGACCGCTTCGCGTCCCAGGGTGTGCGCTTCAGCCGCGCGTTTACGACGGCGCCGGTCTGCTCGGCCAGCCGCTCCGCGTTCAACACCGGCATGTACCAGACCAGCACCGGGACTCACCATCACCGCAGCCATCGCGATGACGGGTACATGCTGCCGGGTGGAGTCCGGCTGATCACCGAGCACCTGCGCGACCAGGGCTACTTCACCGCCAATGTCGCTGCCATCGCGCCACCCGGAGCGGGACGCTCCGGGTTGCCCGGCGTGCGGGGCACGCTCAAGACCGATTTCAACTTCACGGTGAAAAACCCCTACGACGGCGAGCACTGGAGCCAGCGCCGGCCCGGCCAGCCCTTCTTCGCGCACCTGAACCTCCGCGAGACGCACAAGGGTCCTGCGTTTCCCGAAGCGCGGAAGCAGAAGGAGTTGGTGGATCCGGCGCGGGCGCCGCTGCCGCCCTATTATCCGGATCACGCTGTGGTCCGAGACGAGTTCGCCAATTACCTCGACGCCGTCAACCTGCTTGATCACAAGGTGGGTGTGGCCCTCGATGCGCTGGAGACAGACGGACTGGCGGAAAACACGCTGGTGTTTTTCTTCGGCGACAACGGCCGCTGCCTGCTCCGCGGCAAGCAGTGGCTCTACGATGCCGGGACGCACGTTCCTTTGATCGCGCGCTGGCCCGGCCGGGTGAAACCGGGCGTCTACGAAGACGTCGCCAGCATGCTGGATATGACCGCGACCACGCTATGGGCGGCCCTGTCGGCGGTGGATGTCCCGCTGCCCGCGAACCTCGACGGGCGGCCGCTGTTCGGGCCCCTGGCCAAGCCGCGGGAGGTGGTGTTTGCCGCCCGCGACCGCTGCGATATGACCATGGACCGCATCCGCTCCGTTCGCGACCGCCGCTACAAATACATCCGCAACCTGATGCCCGAGCGGCCCTACACGCAGCACAACGATTACATCGAGAAGCAGTATCCGACTCTCGGGGCAATGAAAGCGCTCTACGCCGAAGGGAAGCTGAACGCCGTACAGTCTCTGTTCATGCAGCCGCGGAAGCCCCCGGTGGAGTTCTACGACACCGCGGC
>JBKKAI010000326.1:0-10835 GCA_046714815.1 Terriglobia bacterium
ACTAAACACAGCGTCACAAGTGTCTTCGCGTGGTGGTCCGCTCCCGGAGCGAGCGCAAAGCCGGTTTCGCGAGCCGCCAGTGACATCCATAAGTTCATTCCGCATTCCGCAATCCCAATCTCCCAATCAACTGTCCGCCGGAGCGGGGCGCGGTTCGATCCACAGCCAGCACAACGCGCCCGCCAGGTACAGGACTCCGGTGACGTACAGCGGCGCGCTCCAACTGGAGAAGCGCTCCACGACCACGGCGAGGATCACCGGGCTGAAGATTCCGCCCACCTGGCCGGAGGTATTCATCGCCGCGCTGACCACGCCCGAGTGGCGGTCACCGATGTCAATGCAGGTGCTCCACGCCGCGCCCAACAGGAAATTCGAAGCCGCGGCGGCGAGCGAGATGAGGATGGCGGCGAGCAGCGGGTTCGCGGCGAATGTGCCGCCGATCATGAACAAGCCTGCCGCGAGCAACGAGCCGCCGCCGACTACGCTTCGGCCGAGGCGCGGGCCCCAGCGGCGCGTCAACCGGTCGGTGGTGATGCCGCCGAACAGGTCCGCCAGAACGCTGAGCGTGAGCGGAAGACCGGACAGGATACCAAGCAACAGAGCCGAAAACCCGCGGTTGGTTTTCAAATACGTGGGAAACCAGGTGACGTAAAAGTTGAACCCGTACGTCTGCGTGAAGTACATCAGGCACAGGCACACGACGCTGCGGTTGGCCAGTAATCTCTTCCACGGTGTGCCGGAGGCGGATTGGGGATCGTCGAGGGGATCGCCGGGGCGCCGGCCTTCCCGGATCACAGCCAGTTCCGCGGCCCCCACCGAAGGGTGAATCGCGGGATCATCGCGAAACCAGCGATACCAGGCGGCCGCCCAGACGAATCCGATGGAGCCAAACAAGACGAACAACACCCGCCAGTGCAGAACGCCCAGCAGCGCCGTCACCAGGAGCGGCGTGAGGCCGCCGGACAGGTGGGCGCCCATGAAGAAGATGCCCTGCGCCCGGCCTCGTTCGGAGAGCGGAAACCAGCGTGAGAACGTGCGCGTCACATTCGGCCAGGCACCCGCCTCGCCGGCTCCAAACAGAAAACGGGCGGCCAGCAGCGAGGGGTAATTGAAAACGGCGCCGGTGGCGATCGTGAAGGCGGACCACCACACGACGATGCGGGTGAGCACGCGGCGCGTTCCCACCCGGTCGCCCCACCAGCCCGTGGGGATCTCGAAGATGGCATAGGCCAGCGTGAAGGCGCTGAACACGAAGCTCATCTGCACCCGGTCCAGGCCGAGATCGCGCATCATGTGCGGCGCGGTGATCGAGATGCAGACGCGGTCCAGATAGGTGATGCCGGCCTGCAGGACGGCCACGCCGAGCACCTTGTGGCGGACGCGGGTGCGGCCGCTGGGAGCGGAAGCCGATGCGTGCTGTTGGCCGTCGCCTGTCATCAGTGCCGAAAAGTATCCCATGCCGGCCGGCCGCCAGGAAGACCCTACCGGAGTTTGGTAGACTTTCCCTGCGATCAGCAGGAGGATCTTGACCGGATGAACAAAGTCACAGTTCTGGTAACCGAGCCGGAATACCGGAAGGCCGAGGCAGTTTTCACGGGCGCCGCGGAACTTCGCTGCGTTCCCGCCCCGTTCGACGAGGAAGCGCTCGCGGCATGCATTCGCGGCGAGGGCGCGCGGTATGCGATCGTGGGGCCGGCGCGTTACTCGGGTTCGATCTACCGAGTCTTGCCCGCCGGCGGTGTGCTGGCCCGGTTTGGCGTCGGGCACGATGGCATAGACAAAGCCAAAGCGACGGCGGCCCGCGTCCTGTGCACCAACACCCCCGGCGTACTGGAAAACTCCGTGGCCGAGCATACGCTGTTGCTTCTGCTGGCCGCGGCACGCCGGCTGCCTCAGGCCTTTGCCGCAGCCACAAACAGCGCTGCCTGGAGCGTGGCCTCCGGCCAGGAACTTTCGTCCTGTACGCTGGCGGTGATCGGTTGCGGCCCGATCGGACGCGCGGTCGCGCGCATGGCCGCCTTCGGCTTCGGGATGCGTGTGATGGGCTGTAGACCGGTCGGGCGGCTCGAGGACGATGTCGCGGAGCGTTGCGGCTTCCAGAGCGTCCATGCCGATTTCGCGGAGGCGGTGCGCGAGGCGGATTTTGTGAGCCTGCACATTGCCGCCGTCCCCGCGTCGGCCCGTTACCTGAACGCCGCGCGCATCGCACAGCTTGCGCCGCGTGCGTGGCTGATCAACACGGCTCGGGGCTCCGTCGTGGACGAGAATGCGCTCTACGACGCCTTGGCCGCCGGCCGCATCGCGGGGGCTGCGCTGGACGTCTTCGAGCGCGAACCCTATCAGCCCGCCGATCCCGCCCGCGACCTCCGTCACCTGCCGAATGTGATCATGACTCCCCACATCGCCAGCCACACGGCGCAAGCGAACGGGCGCATGGCGGCCCGCGCGATACGGAATATCGTGCTCGCCGAATCAGCGACGTGGAATGAAATGGATCTGCTGAATCCCGAGGTTCTGTCCTCGGGCCCGCCTTTCGGCGCGCCGGCCTGACATTCCTGAAACACCGCACGCCGTGAAACACAGTTTTGGTCAGGTGTGTCTGCGGTGAAAGCTCCTGGCAGCTTCCCAGGAGCTTCTGATTTTTCGCGGCCCGATGAGAATCAGCCTCACGACCCAGTACGGAACGGTCAATGGAAGGACCAGCAGGTTCAGCAGGAAAGACAGGCGGTGTAGATTGCGTAGCCGGCGGCGGTATTCTTCGATTTCGCCCGCGGTGAGCTTCCTGACATACTCGCGCCGTTCCCGCTCGGACAGCGGCTCGCGCGAGACGCCGCCTAACTCCTCCAAGGCCCCGATCGTGGCAAACAGAAGCACCGGCAGTTGACCCGAGATCCATTGCAGGCAAATCACCTGTGGCTGTGCCGGTTCGGTGTAGATTTCCAGCCGCGCCTCGGGGGCGCACTCGTACGCCAGGTGCGCGTGCAGGTCATGGTGGCCGCCCTTCTCTTCCGCGGATGACTCCGTTACCGACACGGCCAACCCGGTCAAAGCGCTGATCTGATCCGAAATGCGCCGCAGGTCAGGCGCCTGCTTGTGAAAGGCGACCTCCTTGATATTCACACCCCAAGCGGCTCGCCTGACAATCGGTGCGCCGCATGCTGCATCAGGGCGGTCCTCAGGTGGCGTGGAATCATCCTTTTCTCGCGGCCGGTCAGGCGTCCCCGCCGCGCGAACCACCAGCCAGCCCAGCAATGACGCTATCCAGCCCAAGGAAGTGCCTAGAATCAGGAGGCGCCAGAAAGGCCGCCAGTCTTGCGTTGCAAGGCCAAGGTAAAGAGGAGCAAGGGGCACGGCGATCGGAAAAAGAATGACCGAAAAGACCTTGCCAGGCAGACCAAAGACCTGGCCCCATGTGCTCCAGGCTTTTAATGCCAGGGAAGCGGCGGTCCACACCAGTTGCGCGATGCCGAGTCCGTAAATGGTCCACCCGGCTATGAGAGCGATGAGTCGCATGTCACGGCTTTCTGGCGCCCTTTCTGGCGCCCTTTCTGGCGCCGTTTCTGGCGCTGTTTCTGGATTGACACCGGCTGCCGCTGACTGTATTCGTTAACTGGACAGGCGGCCTGCGCCGTCGCCGCACCGTCTAAGATACGCTATGAGAAACCTTTTGCTGTGGATTCTCGCCGCTGCCGTGCTGCCGCTATCGTCCACGGGGGCCGCTGCTCAGTCCGAACTGTATCGGCCGGATTGGGAGTCGCTGGTCAAGCATCAACACCCCGAATGGCTGCTCGACGCCAAGTTCGGCATCTACGCGCACTGGGGCGTGTACTCGGTTGCGGCCTTCAAGAGCGAGTGGTACGGGAAGATGATGTACGACCCCGACGATCGGCGGGGAGCCTACGAGTACCATCGCAAAACGTTCGGACCGCAGAACAAATTCGGCTACAAGGACCTGGTTCCGATGTTCCGGGCCGAGAACTTCAACCCCAACGAGTGGGCGGACCTCATCCGCGAGTCCGGGGCGAAGTATGCCGGAATCGCCGTGGTCCATCATGACGGCTTCGGCCTCTGGGACAGCCAGGTGTACCGCTGGAACGCCGGCCGGATGGGCCCGAAACGCGACCTCTACGGTGAACTCGTAAAGGCACTGCGCGCGCGGAATATCAAAATCGTCGCCACCGAGCACCACATGCGAACCTTCGACTGGTACCTGCCGAAGGAGAAAGCGCAGGAGGAACAGAAGAAAGCCGGGTTCGATCTGTACGATTCTCAATACGCGGACTTCTACTGGAATCACCACACTTCGACGAAGGCGGACTTCATCCGCGAATGGAAGCGCAAGCTTGTTGAGGTCATGGACAAGTACCGCCCGGATGTCCTCTGGTTCGACGGTGGAGACTTCACGTCACCGGATGTGGCTCACTCTGTGATGTCGTCGCTCGCCTACTATTACAACCAGGCCGCCGCCAGAAAGACGGCCGTCGAGGTCCTCAACAAATTCGCCGGAACGCGGAAATTCAACTTTCCCGAGGAGTTTGGCATTCTGACGTATGAAGCCGGACGGGACCGCCCGGAGTTCGTCGCCAAACCGTGGATTGACGATCAGAGCATCGCCGAGCAGGGCTGGGGTTATGCGCAAGACCAGGCGATTCGCACCCCGCGCGAGATCGTGCTGGGCTTCGTAGACCGCGTCAGCCGCGGCGGCGGGCTGCTGTTGTCGCTTGCCCCCATGGCGAATGGCGTCATCCCTGAGAACCAGAAACTGGTTTTACGCGAAATGGGAGAGTGGCTGAAGGTGAATGGCGAAGCCATCTACGGCACGCGCTCCTGGAAGGTGCAGACCGAGGGCTCGGCCGAAAAGCTAATCTACGACCAGGCCGGCCACAAACGGTGGCGGTTCGATGCCGCCAACGCGGAAGACGTTCGGTTCACGCGGAAAGGAAACGAGCTGTATGCGATCGCGCTCGGCTGGCCGGAAGACGGCAAGCTGCGCATCCGGACGCTTAAGCAGGGGACGCGGATCGCCTCCGGCGGGATTGCCGGCATCTCGCTGCTGGGATCAAAGGTCCCGGTACGGTGGAAGCAAACCACCGAGGCGCTCGAGGTGGAACTTCCCTCCGAGAAGCCTTGCAGGCACGCCTATGCCCTGAAACTCTCAGTGAAGGGAAATCTGGAATAGCCTTATGCCGGTTTCCTTGAAGGACCAAGTGGTGCTTGTGGGAGGCGCGTCCAGCGGGATCGGGCGGGCCACGGCGGTGTTGATGGCGCGTGAAGGCGCGAAGGTCATGGCGTCTGCGCGCCGTGGCGAGCGCCTGCGCGAACTCAAGGCCGAAATGGACGAGGAGGGTCTGGCCTTGGAAACCTTCACAGCCGACGCAGCCGACTTAGGCCAAATGGAAAGGCTCGCGGATGCTACGAGGCAGAAGCTCGGGCCGGTCCAGATCCTGGTTTATGCGACAGGGACGAACACGCCGGACCGCTCGATGCGCCGGCTGCGGCCGGAGCTCTGGAACGAATTGATGGCGGCCAACCTGAACGGCGCGTACTACATCACGCAGGCCGTGCTTCCGGCCATGCGCGAAGCGCGGAACGGGCACCTCATCTTTATTTCTTCCATCTCCGGGCACACGCCCGATGTTTCGGGCGCCGCATACCAGGCGACGAAGCGCGGGCTGATTGGCCTGTCGCACGCCATTCGCCTGGAAGAGAAGGAGAACGGTATCCGGACAACCGTGATTTGCCCGGGGCTGGTGGATACGGAGATCCTTCTAAAACGGCCCGTCAAGCCGACGCCCGAGCAGCTGGCCGTGGCCTTGCTGCCGGAGCACGTCGCGGAGGCCGTCATGGCCTGCGCCAAACTGCCCCCGCGCGCGGTAATCCCCGAGCTCACGATTGTCGGCACAGCGCTCTGACCGGCCGAGCCATGATGGACCTTTTCTCAGAAGACCTGCGCCGTAATCCCTACCCGGTGTATGACCAGATACGGAGCGCATCTCCGGTGCTCCACGATCCACAGTCCGGTCTCTGGATGATCTTCGACTACGACGGCGTGAAGCGGGCGCTGAACGATCACGAGGCGTTCAGCTCCCGACACGGCCCCGCCGAGTGGCTGCTGTTCACGGACCCGCCGCGCCACGCGAAGCTGCGCGCCCTCATCATGCGGGCCTTCACACCGGGGTCCGTCGCCAACCTCGAGCCGCGCATCCGGGAACTGGCGCGCGAGCTCCTGGACCAGACGATCGAGCGCGGCGAGATGGATCTGGCCGCGGACTTCGCGGTCCCCCTGCCCATGATCGTAATCGCGGAGATGCTGGGCATTCCCGCCGCGGACCGGCTGCGGTTCAAGCACTGGAGCGACGTGATCCTGAACATGAGCTACACCGTTCCGGGCGGCGAAGAGGCGGCCGCCGCGGCGAATGAGTTCAGGGCGGTGACGGCCGAAATGAACGCCTACCTCACGGGCTTGATCGAGCAGCGGCGGACAGCGCCGAAAGGCGACCTGCTGACCCGGCTCGTCGAGGCCGAAGTGGACGGCGAACGGCTCAAGCAGGAGGAGATCCTGGGCTTCTTTCAGGTCCTCCTCGTGGGCGGCCAGGAGACGACAACGAACCTGATCAACAACGCGATCCTGTGCCTCGTCGAGAACCCGGACCAGCTCGCCCGCCTCAGGTCGGCGCCCGACCTCCTGCCTTCGGCGATCGAGGAGGTTCAACACTACCGCTCGCCGGTCCAGTGGATGTTCCGCGCGACGAGGCGCGACGTCGAGGTTCAAGGCCAGGAGGTTCAAGGCCAGGAGGTTCAAGGCCAGGTGATCCCGGCCGGGAAGCTTGTGCTCGCGATGATCGGCTCAGCGAACCGCGACCCCCGGCAGTTTCACGACGCCGGCCGCTTCGACATCACGCGCGATCCCAACGCTCATCTCGCGTTCGGGCACGGCATCCACTTCTGTCTGGGGGCGCCGCTCTCGCGTCTGGAGGGCAGGATCGCCCTCTCGGATTTCCTGGAGCGGGTGAAGGGCTTCGAGCTGGCGAGCGATGAGCCGTGGGAGCCGCGCAAGGCGCTACACGTGCACGGCCCCACTCGGCTGCCGATCCGCTTCGAGCCAGGAAGGCGGTGCGCCGCCCCGGCTTGACATCGGCGCGCGCCGACCTCGTCCGTGTCCTGAAAACCCGTTGAAAACGCTTCCGCCGCGTGTATATTGCCTTCCAAACCTGGGACGGCGAGATCCCACGTCGGAGGGTTTCTCATGCGCGCGTTTTTACGCCTGTGCTCCATTCTGTTGGCCGTAGTGCTGCTTTCACCCGTCGCGTTCGCGCAGGAAGCGCGGGGAACGATCCGGGGACGCGTTACCGATCCCCAGGATGCGGTCGTGCCCAATGCCGCGGTCCGGGTGTCGAACCTGGCGACGGGCCTCACGACGGCGCTGACGACGAACGATCAAGGGATTTACCAGGCGCTGTACTTGCCGCTGGGCAAGTACCGGATCACGGCGAAAGCGAGCGGCTTCAAACAACTGGTGAGAGACAACATCGAAGTCCGGGTCAACGACCGGCTGGAGATCAACCTCGTGCTGCAGGTCGGCGACGTGGCCGAAACAGTCACGGTGACGGCGGAGACGCCGCTGCTGGAAACCAACTCGGCCTCGGGCGGGCAGGTGGTTGATGCCCTGCGCGTGGCCCAGCTGCCGATCGCCCACGGCGAGCCGTATGCGTTGATGGCCATCACCCCGGGTGCGGCCTTCACGGGAGACCCAGCGCTGGACCGCCCGTTCGAGCCCTCCCATATTGCCAACTACGCCATCGGAGGGGCGCGCGGGCTGCGCAACGAGCTGACGCTGGACGGCGCGCCGGCGGGCGCTTCCACCGCCAACCCGCGCGAGGTTTCGGCGTCGTTCGTGCCGCCGATTGACATCCTGGCCGAGATGAAGATACAGACGGCGGCCTTCGATGCCAGCGTCGGCCAGACCGAAGGCGGCGTGGTCAGCATGAGCTTGAAGTCGGGGACGAACCAGTTCCACGGCACCGTCTACTACAACAAGCTGGCGCCGGAACTGAACGCCAATCTCTTCTTCTCGAACCGGAACGGGCAGCCGATCACGGATTTTGACTACAACCGCTGGGGCGTCTCGGCCACCGGACCGGTGATTATTCCCAAGCTGTACAACGGCCGCAATCGCACTTTTTACATGTACGGCTACGAGGGGATTGTCGAGACGCGGCCGCGCGGCAGCGTGCTGACCGTGCCCACCGCCGCGCAGAAAACCGGCGATCTTTCGGGCTTGCTTCGGCTCGGTCCCGCCTACCAGATATACGATCCGTTCACGCGGCGGGCCGAAGGGGCGCGGTTCCGCGTGGATCCGATTCCGGGCAACATTATTCCGGCCGCCCGCATCAGCCCCATCGCGCGAAACATTCTGAATTACTTCGCGCCCCCGAACGTTGCCGGTACGGCCGACGGCGGGAACAACCTGGCGCAGCCGAACCTTCCCGAACAGGCCAACTACTACACCCATACCTGGCGCCTGGACCATAACATCAGCGATAATTGGCGCACCTTCGGACGGTTCAGTTGGTACAACCGGGATAGCACGTACAGCGATCACTTCGGCAACATCGCAACCGGGGAATGGTTCTGGTTCCATTCGCTGAACGGGACCTGGGACCACGTATACACGGTGAACCCGACGCTGGTGATGAACCTGCGTTATGGATACAACCGGTTCATCCGGCACGTCAGCCGCAACCCGGAGAGCCTGGGATTCGACTTGACCAGCCTGGGTTTTCCGCAGTCTTACAACAACGCGATTCCACCCGACATTCGCCGGTTCCCCAACATCAATCTCGCCGGTTACTACGCGACCAACGGCACCATTCTGTGGCGGCCCCAGGACACACACGATTACACTCTCGCGTTCGACAAGGTCCGGGGGGCACACTCGGTGAAGTTTGGAGCCAGCTACCGGATCTATTACAAGAACCAGGTGAACCCGGACATCAACTCGACCGGGCAGATCACCTTCGGGGATACATACACTCGCGGCCCGCTGGACAACTCGCCGGCCTCCCCGCGCGGCCAGGGGCTGGCATCTCTGCTTCTCGGCCTGCCGACCGGCGGCGGCGTGGAACGGCGCACAACGTTCGCGGAGAAGAACACGGTTTGGGCATTCCACGTTCAGGATGACTGGAAGCTGACGCGGAAGCTCATGGTGAATGTGGGCCTTCGGTACGAGGTGGAGTCGCCGCTGTCGGAGCGTTACAACCGGTCTGTGCGCGGCTTTGATCCCAATGCGCCGCTGGCCATTGCAGCGGCGGCGCAGGCGGCATACGAGCGGAACCCGACGCCGGAGATTCCGGCGAGCCAGTTCCGGGTGGCCGGCGGGCTGTCCTTCGCCGGCTTAGGCGGAGAACCGGAAGGGCTGTGGAACCGCGATAGTAACAACCTGATGCCACGGATCGGAGTCGCTTACAGCCTCACGCCGCGGACGGTGATCCGCGCCGGATATGGCATTTTCTTCGCCTTCATGGGCGTGCGGCGCGGCGACGTCATCCCGCTGGGCTACGCTTTCACGACGAACCTGGTGCCGACGCTGGACGGGGTGAACTACATTGCCTCCCTCGCCAATCCGTTTCCAAACGGAATCACCGAGCCGCCCGGCGCCTCGCTGGGCGCCGCGACCCTTCTGGGCCAGGACATTTCCTTCTTCGAGCCAAATCTGAAAACCCCGTATAACCAGCGCTGGCAGTTCAGCCTCCAGCGCGAGCTGCCGGGCCGCACCGTGGTTGAGCTGACGTATGCCGGCAACCGCGGAACGGGCATTGAGATTACGCGGAACCTGAATTCGACCCCGCTCCAGCACCTGAGCACGTCGCCGGCTCGCGACAACGAACGCAACGCCTACCTGACAGCCAACCTGCCGAATCCGTTCGCCGGGTTGTTGCCGGGGACCGGGCGGAACGGGACTAACATCTCACGTCAGTCTCTGTTCGCGCGCTATCCACAGTTCCCCAACGTGAGCGTGACGACGAATCAGGGCTACTCCACCTACCATTCGCTGGCGATCGAGCTGGATCGCCGCTTCTCGAAAGGTCTGACCGTCCAGGGTGGGTATACCTGGTCGAAGTTCATGGAGGCGACGTCGTATCTGAACGGGGCCGACCCACTGCCGGCGTATTCCATTTCCGACCAGGACATCCCGCATCGGATGAGCTTGAGCTTCATTTTTGAGCTGCCGTTCGGGAAGGGCCGGGCGGTCGGGGCCAACGCCCCACGCGGCCTCAACGCGCTGATCAGCGGCTGGCAGGTGCAGGGAATCCATGTTCGCCAGAGCGGCCAGGCCCTGGGGTTTGGAAACATGCTGTTCTATGGGAACGATCTCGATGCGATTGCGCTGCCTTCGGACCAGCGGACGGTAGACCGCTGGTTTGACACTTCGCTGTTCGAGCGCAGCAACACCCGGGCGCTGGTGAACAACATTCGCGTTGCCTCACCGCGCTTTGGCGGAATTCGCGGAGCGAGCTCCAACAACTGGGACCTGTCGGCCCTGAAGAACACGCGGATCAACGAGACGATGAAGCTGGAGATCCGGGGCGAGTTCCTGAACGCCTTCAATACTCCGTCATTCGCCAACCCGAATACGGACCAGTACAGCACCGCGTTCGGGACCATTGCCAGCACGCGCGGTTACGCGCGGCGAATCCAGCTCGGGATCAAGTTGATCTACTGAAACGGTCGCGGGCGGCTGTCAGGCCCCATTTGGGTTTCATGATTTCAACTGAGAATTTCGGCGGTAGGGGCCAATTCGGTGATTGATCTCTGGGCCGCGCGGCGTATGTAGT
>JBKKAI010000327.1:0-8773 GCA_046714815.1 Terriglobia bacterium
GGGGCTTTGCTTCCGGCGACCGCGCCGAGTCGGGTGGGTTAAAGCAGGATAACTTCCCGGGCGGCGGCGGGCCGGCCCGCCGTCACCGCCGAGAAGTCGGCCCCGTGCAGCGCGGCGGCAGCGCCGATGCCGGTCTGCGAAACCGTGAACAGCGCGGGCACGGACGGCGCCAGCGCGATGGTTTCCTGTACGCTCAGCACGCCGTTGTTGTTCACCACGACGTCGGCCTGTGCCGCCCCGTCGAGCTCGAACGGCACCTGGAAATTGATCTGGTCCAGAGGGCCGGAGGTGGCGGAGAGCAGCGGCGCGGGTATGCCGCCCACGGTGACACTGACGCCGGCGAGGCTGGACGGCAGCGGCAGGCTACGCGCGGCCGCGCCGCGTCCGGCGATCCTACGCCCGAACAGCGACACCAGCGAGCCGGGCGCGAGGGGCGTGGGCGACTCGGCGAAGCTCGCCGCGCTGACCATGCCTCCCTGGAATACCAGCGAATGTTCGCCGGAAGCGGATTCCATGTCGCCCGAAATCGCGAACGCCGGCGCGGACTGGCTCGCGCTGCGCGATTCAATCTGCGCCGCGCCCGCCAGAACCAGCCGCCCGCTCGACAGCGCGCGGAACACACCGGTGTATTCACCATCTCCCAGGTCGGTCAGCGCCATTTCCGGTTCCGGTCCGGAAGAGCGCACGGCGACGGTGGCGCCCTCGACCGGTGCGCCGGCCGAATCGAGCACCAGCACCGAGACGTTCAGCGGCATGTCCACCTGCGTGATGAAACCGTGCGCCGGCTCAGTAAACAAGGCAACCAGCGGCCCGGCCGCCACCGCCTGGCCGCCGCCCGGAGCGTTACGCTCCGCGTGGCTGCCGGTGATCGCGGGGGTGGTGGAGCCGGAGCCGGCGGGTGCTGTGATCACAAGGCGCACCTCCACGGTCACCGGCCGCGCGCCGCTGGCAGCGGCCGGCGTGAACGTGACGTTCCCCACATAGGCGCCGGCGGCGAGGCCGGCGATGTTGACCGAAACGTTCACCTGGCTCTCGGCCGACCGCGTCGTGGTGCCCGAGGTGGGCGAAACACTCAGCCAGTTTCCGCCGGAAACGGTGGAAACTGCGGCCGTCCAAGCCAGGCTGGCGATTCCCTCGGGCTCAAGCTCTACCCGGCGCGCCGCAGGATTCGGCCCGCCGCGCGTGGCGGTGAAGGCCAGGCCGCCCGGCTCAACTTCCAGGCGCGGATTCTCGCCGGCGCCGTTCACTCTAAGCGCCACGTGGACGTTGTGCGTCTCCTCCGCCGCTCCGGGCACGCGCACCAGGATCGTGCCGGTGTAGACGCCGGCCGCGAGGGGCGCGGCAACGGCCGCGTCCACCGAGGCGGTGAACGAACCCGGCGCGGGCCCGCTCGCCGGGCTTACCCGCAGCCAGTTGCCGCCGCGCGCGGTGCTGGCTGTGGCGGTGTAGCTGAGGCCACTGGCCTTGCTCTTGATATCAATCCTGCGTGAGGCTGGCGATGCCACCCCGCCGTGCATGGTGAACGTCAACGACTTTGGCCGGATCTTCACCGACGGCCGGGCCGGCCCGAGCACGCGCAGGAACACCGACGCCTCTTCGCGATTCGTTCCCGAAGTGACGGTGATGCGTCCCAGGTACATCCCCGGCGCGAGCCCGGCCGGGTCCACGCGCAGCGTCACCTGCCCGGGGCCGCTGCCGGCGGTGGGAGTAACCGATAGCCATCGTCCGCCGGGCGGTGTGCTGACTGTGGCCGCGGCGGTCCAGGCGAAAGTGCCGCCGCCGGAATTGCTGATGCGGAGCGTCCGCGGCGCAGGCGGCGTGGCCGAATTCGGCTCGACGGCGAAATTGAATGCGCGGGGATCGAGTCGCAGACGCGGCGGGCGCGGCCCTTCCACTTCCAACTCGACCTCGACGCGCGCCGTGCTCCCGCCGCTGGTGATCGTGATGATTCCTTCGTACTCGCCGCGCGTGAGACCGGTGGGGTCCACTTCCACCTGCAGCACGGCATTGCCGCTGCCGGCGGCAGGCGTCACACGCAGCCAGCGGCCGCCCGCGGGATTCCTGACGCTTGTGCTGGCGGTCCAGGCGCCGCCGCCCGCCGGAAAAACCGCCAGTTGCCGCGGCGCCGGCGCAGGGCCGCCCTGCACCAGCTCGAACTCGAACTCGTCGGGGCGCACGGCCAGCGGAGCGCCGCCGCCCGCTGTCCGGATCTCCAGCTGCACGCGTACCGTGCGCGGGCTGTCTTCGAGGCCCGGCGCCGCGACGGTAATCCGACCCGAGTACTCGCCTGGGTTCATCCCGGCCGTATTTACCGACACCGCCAGCGTCGCCGGGCCGCTGCCGCCGCCGGGCGAAACGCTCAGCCAGTTGCCGCCGGACGTGGTGCTGGCCGCCGCCGTGAATGCGCCCAGCGGGCCGTCCTCCGCGAAAACCGAGAGTTGCTGCGGCAGAGGCGCTACCGAGCCGATTTGCCGGAAGAATAAAGAATCTGGGCGGACCTTCAGCTCCGGTCCGTCGGCGATCGCCGAGTTCATTCCCACAATAAGTCCAAAAAGGACGGCCAGGACAATTCGGGGAACGGGCATCTGGTTTTGCTCCTTGGGCCCGGGAGGCCAATACAACCGTGGCGCGAACGGCAGGTCTTTTCACGCTAGTTCAGCAACGGCCGGAAATACAATAGAACTATCGTACGCCCCAACATGTAGAAATGGGTGGGACGGGCCGCACGAGCCGTAGCAGGGCGTGTCACCAGGGCGTGTAAGATTACAACCTTCGGAGGTGGAAGCAATGAAGCGCACTTTGATCTTTATGGTCCTCCCGCTGGCCATGGTGGCGATGGCTTTGGCGCTGCGCGTGGCGGCGCAGCGCACAACGGCGCTGAATCCGCCCCTGGCCAAAACCGAGGCCGAGAAACGCATCCTGGACGTGCAGGACGAGATGGTGAAGTCCGGCAAGCTTTACTTGAGCGTCCCGATGACCGATGGCCGGATGCTGCGGCTGCTGGCCGAGGCGACTGGGGCCAAGAGCGTGGTTGAGATCGGCACCTCAACAGGCTACTCCGGGCTCTGGTTGTGTCTCGCGCTTCAGAAAACCGGCGGCAGGCTCACCACGTTCGAGGTTGATGCCGGCCGCGCGGCGGCCGCGCGCGAGCACTTCAAGAAAGCCGGCGTCGAGCGGATGGTGACCCTGATTGAGGGCGATGCGCACGAGAATGTCGGCCGCTTGAAGGACGCGATTGATATCGTTTTCATTGATGCGGACAAAGAAGGTTACGTTGATTACCTGAACAAGGTCCTGCCGCTTGTTCGGCCGGGGGGCTTGATCCTGGCCCACAACGTCCGGATGGCGGCGGTTGCCGAGGGATACGTCAAAGAGGTAACGAGTAATCCAGACCTGGAAACGGTCTTCTACATGGACGGCGCGGGCCTCGGCGTGACGTTGAAGAAGCGCTGACGCGGCACAGACTCGCCGCGGCGAGTCTGTGCTACTGACGCCGCGCCTCGAAGACGGCGCGCGCTTCCTGGAACTGCGACAGAACGTGCTCTTTTTCCTTGAGCGAGCGCCAACCGGGGTGCGCCTCGGCCATCTTTGTGAGCTTGTCAATCCAGCGGACAAAGTAAGCAGCCGAATCCTGGTTGCGAATGGGCCGGCCGCCAGCGTAAACATGAATGGGGTTGGTCGTGGCCATCGGGCGGCTGTCTTCAACCGGATGGGTGGCATTACCGGCAAAGGCTTGCAGCGTGTACCAGCCGCTCGCCGTTGCGGTCACCTGCTTCTCGAATCTGGCGCGCCGGCGGGCGCCTTCGAGCGGGATGGTCTCGATCACGGCGCCGTTATGCACGATCTCCAGCCGGTCGAGCGGCACGATGGAATGCATCTCGCCCCGGAACGTCAGCCTTCCGCCGCCTTGGGGAAGATGGACGTCGTCTCCCGGCCGGGCCCGGCCGGCGCTGAACTCGAGCAGCGGGCCGTTGGTGACGAAGCCGCGGCCCTGGAGCAGCGCGGCCATGAAGTTCGGCCAGCTCAGCCGCCCCGGCCCCAGGAAAAAATAGCCGCGCGTCGCGCCCACCAGCCGCGTGCGGTGCAGGCTGGAGATGGAGTCCTCGCCGCCGGTGGCCGGCACCTTGAACCCGCAATTCAGCGCGTGATGCCAGGGGATGAGCGCGCCGCCGCCGGCCGTGGACCACAGTTCGAGATAGCTCAGCGTCCCCAGCGCCACGTCCACCGGAAAGCCTTTGGCCACGCCTAATTCGCCTTCGAGCGGATCTTTCTCGCCGGCAAACGGATGGACGTAAGCGCCGATGGCGCCCTGCTGCTTCGCGAAACGGAAAATGTCGGTGTTCGACGGATACAGGCTTTCGATCGCCGTGCCCTCGTACCCGGTGGTGAAGGGCGAGACGAGGTGCTCTTTCAGGTTGAACAGCGAGATGTGGCCGTAGAACGGCGGCCGGTACTCCTGGCCGGTGTGCATGATCCGCTCGCGTGTAGACAGGGGATGAACCAGGCGTCCCGGGGCGAAGTGCTGGTAGTCCAGAATGCGGTTGTCCTTGTTGGCGACCTGGTGGCCGATCATGCCGGCGTCCTCGGCGGCATTCATGAAGAACAGGTTCTGCGGGGTGTTGTGCAGGTTGCCGCCGTAGTTCATGTGGACGTGGTTGCTGCCCGAATACCAGCCCTTCGCCTTCAGGTTGACCATGCGCTTCAGCGCCAGCGTCACGGTGTGCGACGCGCCCGCCTCGACCGTCACGGTTTTCTTCGCCGGCTGGTACTCGAAACCGCGCACCGCCTCCACCGTGTACGGGCCGGGTGGGACCTGGGTGGTAAAGCGCCCGCCCGTATGGAAGAGATGCGTGTTCAACGACGAGAGCCGCGCGTAGGAATCGGGCGGGACGTAGGGCTTGCCGTCGGCGGCCCGCGGATAAATCCGCGCCGGCATGGGCCGGCCCGTCTGCGCATCCACCACGCGCACCGTTACGCGGCCCATCGGCCGGCTCCAGCGCCGCGATTTTATCGCGATGAGCTGCTGCCGGCCGCCCCAGCTCTTGAGCAGCTTCAGTTGCGGCAGGCCGCGCTCGTTCGAAATGTAGGCGATCCATTCGGCGTCCGGCGACCAGCGCGGGTGGAAGCTGTCGTACTCGCCGAAGGTCAGCTTGTAAGGCTCGCCACCGGCGGCCGGCGCCACGAACAGGTTCACATACTGGTGCCCGAGGTGCGAGCTGTAAACGATGCGCTTGCCGTCGCCGGACCAGTGGGGCCGGGTGCGGTAGAGCGTCTCCTCTTTGTGAACCAGGCGCGCCTTGCCGGAGTTCATCACGTCGGCTTCCAACGGCGCGCGCCAAAGGCCCCCGGAGCCGAGCGGGATGCCGCGATTGGAGACGAACAGCAGCTCGCGCCCGCCGGGCGCCCAGGCCGGCGCGATGTGCATGTCGTAATCGCCGAAATACAGCCGGTCGCGCCCGAAGCGGTGATCGGTGGTGACGGCCAGCCGGGGTGGCACAGGCATTCCTGCCTGTGCCGGGTTTACACAGGCAGGAATGCCTGTGCTACATATTTCCATTACATGGATGTTGAAGTAGCCGTTGGGCTCGGTGGAAACATAGGCCAGTTTTTTTCCATCCGGCGACCAGGCGGGATCGAGGTTCAGGTGCCGGCCCGTGGTCAACGCCGTGGAGCGGCCGGTCTCCAGGTTCATCAGCATCAGGTTGATGCTTTCGCCGTTGTCGGCGGTGTAGGCCATCCACTTCCCGTCGGGCGACCACTCCGGCGACGAAAGGTACTCCTTGGCGTAAATGATCTCCTCGGCCGCCAGATCGTCCACCTTCAGCTTCCAGATCGAGCCATCCATCGCGAAGGCCAGCCACTTGCCGTCGGGCGACCAGGAAGGCCACCACGGCGTGCTGGGGGCCATCGGCGGCAGGTAGTAGTTGTGCATGTAGTTGCCGCCGCTGCGCGCGGCCGGATACGGCTGCGCCCCGGCGCCTGCCGCCATCATCACGGCGAGCCAGCATACAAAACACGCGATGCGTTTCATGACGAATGAATCATGCTTTACGAGTCATGCTTTATGAAATCAGGGCCGGGCGCTGAATTTTTTACCCGGCGCGAGCGCGTGGACGCGGCCGCCGAAACGCACGCGCAGCGGCGCGCCGGCCGCATTCTCCACTTCGATGGAAGCCTCGGGGGCGGGCGGCTGCTCCACCGCCAGCTCGATTTCGCCGCCCGGCGCCACGAGGCTTCGAATGGTCCAGCCGCCGAAGCGCAGGTTCCGCACCGAGGCGCTGGGCACGTTGGTGTAGCGCAGCCGCAGCATCGTGGCGTCGGGCGCCTCGGCCGGCTCCAGCGCCACACGCTGGTCGTACAGCACCTTCAGGAAATAGATCGAGGCCGCCATCTCGTCGGCCTGGCCCTTGGGCAGCAGCCGTGACGGTTGGCCGGTGCGCGGGTCGAAGTTCTCCCACAGCATGCCTCCGTAGCGGGCCGCGTCCATCATCATCGCCACCATGCGGCGGCCGAGCTCGTTGGCGACGGCGAGCTCGCCGGCGCTGCGCAGCGCTTCGTAAACGATGGCGTTCGAGAAAACCCAAACCGGCCCGCGCCAGTAGACCGAGGTGTAATCTTCCAGGCGCTCGGCGGCGCGCCGGCCGGTTTCGGGCGACCCGTAAGTATTGGCGAACCATTTCGGCTGCATGAACTGCGGCGAGCGCAGCGAAACGGAGGGAATCGGGTACTTCGTCCAGAATTCGGCCGGATCCTGGAGGTGGGCGAGCAGGCGCTTGCGGCGGGCCGGCGCCAACTGCGCATCCCACAGCGGAAAGAAGCCCTGGATGCCGAAGACCGGGACGCGCCGGCCGCCCTTCAGCGGGAAGAAGAAGCCGGCCTGCTCGTCCCACATCTTTTCGGTGCGGGCGCGCCACAGGCCGGCCTGCTTGCGCCACGCGGCGGCATCGTGGCGATGGCCGAGCAGGCGCGCGATGCGCTCGAGCGACTGGGCATCGGCCAGCAGCTCGCCGGCCAGGTCCACGTGCGCGTCGGTGCCCTCATCGAAGGCGGGTGAGTTGTCCATCCCCGACTCGTCGGGCTGCTTCCAGTAGGGTAGGCCGTCGGGCCGCGTGCGGGCCCGTTCGAACCAGTGGTGCAGTTTCCCGAGCGCCGGGTAAACTTCTTCCAGGAAATCGCGGCGCCCGTGCAGCGTGTACAGGCGCAGCGCCGCCCAGGAGAGCAGCGGCGGCTGCGATATCTCGGTGCGGCTGCTGGGCGTGGTCCAGTGCGGCACGATTCCCGCGTCGGGTCCCGTCTCGCTCTGCTGCGCCAGCACGGCGCGCAGCAGGTCCTGCGCCCAGCGCGGATCCTTGTAGTGCAGCACTTGCGACTGGAACACCGCGTCCCACAGCCAAAGCCCGTCAATGCCCCACGGCGCGCTGGTGCCCATGAAATAGGCGTGCGGGATATTGCCGGCGGCGTTCTCGGCCAGCGCCCGCAGGCGCTCCCACTGCATGCGGTGAAACAGGTTCACGCGCGAGTCGCCGAAGTCGAAGTGCGGCACCAGCGCGTAAAAATCCTCCGAGCGCTTGCGGCGCTGCGCGAGCTGGATATCGAAGAACTCGGTGCGCGCACGGCGCAGCGCGTCGCGCGCCGCGTCTTCACTGGGTCCGAAAGCGACGGTGAACTCCAATTCGTGCAGGCCGCCCGGCTCGACGTCCATCACCAGCGTGTTGCCCGCGAGAGACTCTTCCCGGCGCCCCAGGACGCCGCTGCCGGCGTGCAGCTGGAAGAGGTACACGGTGCCCTTGTGCTCGGCGCGGGTCTGCTGCGGCGGCGCGGCCGGCCACTTTACGTGCCCGGTTTCGCTCTGCTCGAAAATTCCGCCCATCAGCGACACTTCCAGCTTCGCCGGACGCGCGGCACGCACTCGCGCGCGTGACCGGAATGACCACGCGCTCACCGCCATCATCGTCTGTTCGACCTCGAGGCCGTCAAACGGCTCGTAGCGCACGGTGATGGCGTCGGATTGCATGCGCGTCATCCGAGCTCCCGGGCGAGCTCCCAGGCGCGCGGGGTTCGTCCCGCCGGCCAGCGGATGAAATGGCGGGCAAGCTTTTCTCTCGCCCTCTTTCCAGCACAGGAACGCCGGGACTGCCGGTCCGAAGCGCAGGATGCCCATCAACCCGCTCACCAGGCCATTGCTGCGCCAGAGGGCGGGAATCTGTTTGCCGCCGAAATCGGCGGCCTGCGGGTCCATGTCGTAAGCGGGATGGATCTCGGCGATCTCCGCGCCGCGGTTGGCGGGGTCTACCGGAAGCACATACGAAGTTACGTCAATACTCTGTGCGGAGGCTGTCGCCGCGGCGACCAGCAGAATCACCTGGATGAGCATCGTGGCTTTCAAACGTAGCACAGTGCGGCGCGTCTCGGCCAATCCCCCGTGCGTCAGGGCGTGGAACCACGGACTCCGCGGATTCGGGCGGGTGGGTTTGTTCCCCTGCCGCCGGTTTTGTCGCGCACGTTCCAAGATACGTGCCGGAGATTCCGGCCCGTGCCGTTTCCTGCTAACAACTCGATGTGTTTTTAAGGGCCTAACTCTTTCCGGATCAAAGAGATAAGTGTTAGCCAACTTTTCCGCTAACAGCGGCACGAAAACCATAAATAACTGATTTAAAACCAGTTATGGATTTCCGTTTGCCAGCCCTTCCGCTAACAAACTGCGCCGTTGCGGACGGCATCAGCCGGTGGCCGGCCGCTCTCCCGTTCTTTCTATCCGGAATCATCCTAAGAG
>JBKKAI010000328.1:0-4849 GCA_046714815.1 Terriglobia bacterium
GCTGTCACCCTATTTCGCGAGACTCACTAACTCTGTTTTGGATCGCTGCTATGCCGCGGCAGCGTTTCGTACATCACGGCGGCGACGATGACGCCCGAGGCGAGCGTGAGCGCGCCGATGACGGTGATGGCCGCCTTCATGCCCAGGGCATCGGCCACCAGGCCCGCCGTGAGCGCGCCGATGGCGTAGCCGAGGTCGCGCCACAGCCGGTAGACGCCCACGGCCGAGGCGCGCCACTGTGGGTGCGCGACGTCGGAGACGGCCGCCAGCAGCGTCGGATATACCATCGCCGTCCCCAGGCCGAGCAGCACCGATCCCGCCATCCACGTCCAGAAGCCGCGCCCAACCACGTACAGCGCGATGCCGGCGGCCTGCACCCACATGCCGCCGGCGATCATCCATTTGCGGCCCCACCGGTCGCTCAGCGCGCCGGTCGCCAACTGGCTGAGGCCCCAGACGCCCGGATACGCCGCGGCGATCAGCGCCACTTCGCGCAGCGAGAGTCCCGCGGCGGCCAGAAAAAGCGGCAGCAGCCCCCAGACCATTCCGTCGTTCAGGTTGTTCACCATCCCGGCCTGGCTGGTGGCGAAAAGCGCCCGGTCCTTCCAGGTAGTGAGCGCGAAGATCTCCCGGAACGGCAGCTCGCCGGAGTGGCTGGAATGCTGCACGGCAAGGCCCGCTTCGTGGCGCGCGTGCCCGTGCGTCTCGCGCACAAAAAGTAGCGAGAAGACCAGGCCCAGCAGCGCGAAAGCGATGCCCGGATAAAACGGCGCCGGGCGCAGTCCGTAGGCGGCCGCCAGGTATCCACTGGCCAACGCGGAAAGCGACACCGCGCCGTAGCCGGCAAATTCGTTCAATCCCATGGCCATGCCGCGCCGTGCCGGCCCCACCAGGTCAATCTTCATGATGACGGTGGTGGACCAGCAGAGGCCCTGGTTGATGCCCAGCAGCACGTTGGCGAAAACCACCCAGCCCCACGACGGCGCGAAGATAATCAGCAGCGGAACCGGCAGGCCTACCAGCCAGCCGGCCACCAGCATGTGCTTGCGTCCCAGCCGGTCCGAGAAGCGGCCCGCGAACAGGTTGGCCAGCGCCTTCACAATACCGAAACTGATGAGAAACGAAAGAACAACGGACTTGGAGGTGAGGCCGAATTCGCGCTCGGCCAGCAGCGGAACCACAGTACGTTCCAGCCCCACCATCGCGCCGACGAAGGCGTTGATAAGGACCAGCAGCGTGAACTGGCGCCAGTTGGCGCCCAGCCCGAGGGAAATTTTCCGAACCGTCAATCGCGGCCCGTCCCTCGTTGCACCTCGTAGCCGGAGCTCTGCCAGGCGGAGAAGCCGCCGTCCAACTGGACGAGGTCGTGAAAACCGCGGCGCGCCAGGATGGAGATCGCGGCGGTGGCGCGGTCGCCGCCCGCCGACTGGCAATGCACGGCGATCGGCAGATTGACGGGAAGCGGCAGATCGTCGTACGGCAGCCGGCCGTTCTCGATGTTGACGGCGCCAGGAATGTGGCCGGCGCTGAATTCCGATTCCTGGCGGACATCGAGAACCAGCGGCGCATCCTTCTCATTCAGCCGCTCGCGCATCTCTGCCGGCCGCATCTTGCGGATGCGCGCCAGCGGCAGGCCCGCCGCTTCCCAGGCGGCGATGCCACCGTCCAGGTAGCCGCGCAGATCGTCGTAACCGATGCGGCGGAGCTGGCGCGCCGCCTCTTCCCTTTCGCCCGAATTCTCGCTCACCAGCACCAGCGGCGTTCCAAACGGGATCAGCCAGCCGGCCCAGGTGATGAGCGGCGCATTCAGTGAAATTGCATACACGCCGGGGATGTACCCCGCGGCGATGGCGCCGGTGCGGCGCGCGTCGAGCACGGCGCCGCCCTGCCGCAACCAGTCGAAAACAGCCTGAGGCGCGAGCGGCGCCGGCGCCGCCAGCTCGCCCAGCAGCTTCGGGCCTCGCTGGTTGATGGGCCGCAATTCCAGAAAATAGGGCGGATAGGACGGCAGCCCATGCCGCGACAGCGCATTGAATTCGGCTTCGCTCCGCGCCTGGGCCAGCGGGTTGTGGATGCGCTCGCGGCCGATGGTGCTGGTGCGTTCGTGGCTGACCGGCGCGGCGCAGAACGAGCCGGCCCCGTGCGTTGGATAGACGCCGACCTCGTCGTGCATCCGAAGCAGCTTGTCATGCATCGTATGGAACAACTTGCGGGCCAGCGTTTCGGTCAGGTGATCGCCCAGCAGGTCGGTGCGCGCCGCGCCGCCTACTATCAGCGCGCCGCCGCTGAACAGTGCCGCCGGCAGGCCCGTGCCGGGACGGGCGAGCGTGAAGGAGATGTGCTCCGGCGTATGCCCCGGCGTCGCGAGCACCTCGATCGCCAGCTCGCCCAGCTTGATCCGGTCGCCCTCGGCCAGCGGCCGGTGCGCGAAGCCGAGCCGGGCCTCGGCGCTGGCGCCGACCAGAACGGGGCGCCCGCCGGATCCAAACCGGGCGGCGATTTCCCGGGCGCCGGAAATGAAATCGGCGTGGAGATGCGTTTCGAGCACGTAGCTGATGCGCACGCCGAGGCGCTCGGCGGCCGACGTGTAACAGTCTACGTCGCGACGCGGATCAATCAGAGCCGCAATCTTGGTTTCATGGGAACCGGCCAGGTAGGCGGTGTTTCCCAGGTCCTTGTCGCGGATAGGTTCGATGAACATGTCGTGCCTGCTACGGAGGACAGCCTTCAGGCTGTCCTCCTGCTAGAATAGATACGCGCCCGCTTGCGGCGCTACAATAAAGTCATGCTGCCGGTGAAAAACGCGCGGGCCGCCGCGCTGTGGGTGCTGGCGCTGCCGCTGGCGGCGATCTTCGCCGTCGCCGGCGTCTGGAAGCTGTACGCCCCGGCGCAGGCGGGCATCCGGCTGGTGGAGGTGGGAGTTCCCTCTGCCTGGGGCCTGCCGCTGGCCGTGCTGCTGGGAAGCCTGGAATTGTTCGCCGCGCTTTTGCTGCTGCTGCCGCCGTACCGCCACGCGGGCGCGGCGATCATCAGCGTGATGCTCGCGGCTTTCATCGCTTACATGGGCAGCCGGTACGGGCAGCTCAAGGGAATCGAGTGCGGCTGCCTGCCGGGACGGCACCGCGAGCTGGGCCTCGCCTTCTTCATCGAGGACGGGCTGATGCTGGCGGCGGCCATCGGAATTGTGGTGATGGCGCGGGCGGCCGCCGCCCCGGCCCGCTCGCTCCTGCGGCCGGCGCTGGCGCTGCTGGCGATCCTGGCGCTCGGCGCGGGCTCGGCCACCCTCGAGCGCCCGCTGCTGGCGCGCGATTCGGCGCTCTCGCTGCGGGTGATGGACCGCGCCGGCCGCGTCGCGGAAACATCGCTCTCGCCGCGCTCGTCCACCCTGCTGTACTTCTACGATGCCGCCTGCCTGGACTGCAAAAAAGCCTCGGCGGAAATGGCGCGCCTGCGGCTGGCCGCGCCACTGATCGTGCTGCCCCAGTCCAAGCCCGAACAGGGATACGATTATCTGCGGCAGGCCGGCATCCGCAACGCGCTGGTTTCGCCCGACCACCAGGCGCTCGCCGATCGCTTCCAATTGAAGCAGGTGCCCGCGCTCTATATTCTGCGGGGCAGCACGGCGCAGGGCGTGGTGCTCGATTTCGAGCCCGCCCGATTCGAGAAGACCCTCCGCGACAGGGGACTGCTGCACTAATGCCCGTCGAAGCCCCAATCCTGCCGGCAGCCAGAAGTAGCGTTCGCTGCCATCCCGACGGGCTCGAGTTGCGCAGCGCGACGGGCGAGCCGCGCGGCTGGGTCGAGCCGAAGCGCGTGGACGGGCGTCCGGCTCTCGAAGACCTGTGGGTGATGCAGGGTTCCCTCTGCGACCTGAAGTGCAGGCACTGCTATACGGCTTCTTCCCCCACCAACGAGCGCCTGCAGCAGATCGGCTTTGCGGAATTGCGCCCGCACCTGGACGATGCCGCCCGCTTCGGGGTCCAGAAGATTTACTTCACCGGCGGCGAGGTTTTTGTGGACCGCGAGGTGCTGCGGCGGCGAGCGGGCCGCAACGAGGAGTTTCTGGCCAGCCTGGCTTATGCGCTGGAGATCGCGCCTGCCGAGGTGCTGACCAACGGCCGGCGATATATCCGGAACCATTTCGACGCGCTCGACGCGCTGCGAAAGCGGCACGGCGGCCGCCTGCGCCTGCGCATTACCCTGGAAAGCCCGCGCGAAGCCGAGCACGACGCCCTGCGCGGCCGCGGCACGTTCGCGCAGACATTCGAGACCATCGCCGACTTGAGCCGCATGGGTTTTGTGCCGGTGATCACCGCCGAGAAGCCGTTTCTTGCAGAACAGAGTGACCGCGAGATCCGCGAGGCTTACCAGGCGCTCTTCCGCGCGCGCGGCGTGGCCATCGAGGTGAACCTGATCGAGAACGTCATGGAGATGGGGCACCAACTGGTCGAGATCGGCAAGCTCGGACGGCAGCCGCGTCCGGAGGTTTTCGTCACCACCAACTGTTTTGCCGTCTTGAACAAGCCGCCGGAATCTCTGATGTGCCACTTCAGCCGCGCGATCCAGAAGATCGAAGGGTCCCTGCGTTACTACCCCTGCCCGGTGATCTACGACGACCCTCGCTTCGAGCTGGGCCGGACGCTTGAGGAATCGTTCCGGCGCGTTTACGTCGCGCACAAGAACTGTTACGACTACTGCCTGAAGGGCCGCGGCGGGACCTGCCGCACGGTGCTGAGCAGCGCTGACGCGCTGCAATCATGAATGATGAATGATGCATGATGAATGGCGGCGAGCGGAGTGCCAGTTTCTAATTCATAATTCATGATTCATAATTGCAGCGCGTCAGCGC
>JBKKAI010000329.1:0-3522 GCA_046714815.1 Terriglobia bacterium
CCCAAGGGCGGCTCGCCGAGGCGCAGCAGGTGCTGGGGATGCTGAAGGAGGAGGAGTTCTTCGAGTTCATCCGCCGCAGCGAGACAGACGATCCGCGCCAGCGGCGGCTTGCGTTCCAGCCACACGAGGAACCGTGGCAAGCACGGTTTCTGGCAATGCAAGGCAAAGCAGCAACTGAGGCCGAGTTCGAGCGCTACTTCACAGAAATCCGCCAGGCCTTTGCCGCGCGGGTGGGAATCCAGGTGACGGAGTCAACGGATGCCGTGGCCAATCGAGCGGCCCTTCAGAAGACCCTTGCTCAGTTAGGCCCCGGCAGCGTGATGCTGCACTTCGTTCAAAGTGAAGAGCGGCTGAACATCATCGTCACCACTGCGACTTCGCAGACTGCGAAGCAGATACCGCTTAAAGTATCTGATTTAAATAAACAAATTGACCGCCTGCGGCGCGTGTTGAGGAGTCCGCAGAGCAAGCCACTGCCGGCCGCCCAAGAGCTCTACCAGACGCTGATAGCCCCGATAGCGGCTGACCTTGATAAGGCTGGGGCAAAAACCATCATGTTCTATCTCGACGGCGCGCTGCGTTACATCCCGATGGCGGTGCTGCACGATGGGAAGCAGTTTCTCGCGGAACGATACGCGCTCGCGATCTACACCGAAGTTGCGAGCAGCAACCTGACCCACGTCCCCGCCGGCAACCGCACCATCGCCGGGCTGGGATTGACGCGGGCAATCGAAGATCACGATGCACTGCCCGCGGTGAAGGCGGAGCTGGAATCCATCGTGAAGATCGGGAGCGCGGGCCTCATCTCGGGGGAAATGTTTCTCGACGAGCAATTCAGCGCGCGACAGCTACAGGCCTCCCTGTCCCGCCCCCTCGTGCACGTTGCAAGCCATTTCGTGTTCCGCCCCGGCACGGAGGCGACCTCTTACCTCTTATTGGGCGACGGGGACCGGCTGACATTGAAGCGCATCCGCGACGACAAGTACGACTTCAGCAAAGTGGATCTCTTGACCCTCTCGGCCTGCGAGACCGGACTGAGTAGTGCTCGTGACGCGCAGGGGCAGGAAGTGGAAGGACTGGCGGTACTGGTGCAACGGCAAGGCGCCAAAGGGGTAATTGCCACACTCTGGCCGGTGGCCGATGCAAGCACTGCACTCTTCATGCAGCACATGTACCGGCTGCGCGAACAGAACCTCACCAAGGCCGAGGCGCTAAGGCAGGCGCAAATCGCGTTGATCCGTGGCCAGACGACGGCCAGCGCGTCCGATGTCCAGCGCGGCGCGGCGCGGACTGATGCGCAACCGGCCGCCACCAAAGCCACATACGCCCACCCCTACTTCTGGGCGCCGTTTATCCTTATGGGAAATTGGCTGTAGCGCTTTTTCGGGGCAGGCTCCGGTCCGCTTTATACTCCCATCACTCATCACCCATCACGGCCTTAATTGAGCGAAGCAATCCAGATTCGAATGGGCGGCTACGGCCCCGCCACCACAACGTGCAGTCGCGGAATGAAGATCATGGGAGACTGCCTGGGTCGCGATTTCGGCAAGGCCGTGGACGTGAAGACCATCTGGAACGTGATGGACTTGGGCTACAAGGGTGGCGACCTGCTGTGGATGGCCGAGCACGCGCGCGCCGCGATGGCGTGGAAATCTACTTGCAAGCCCCCCGCTTTCGAACCGTGGCTTTTGCCACGGCAGTCTTGCCACCGCTGGTCGAGCCGGTCATCGTCTCTGTCTTACCAGTTTTTTCGTCTTTCGTTACCACCATCGAGAAGCTGCCCCAGTTGATGATGGTCTTGGAGGTGGCAGTAGTTACGTTCAGGATGTTTGCCGCCGGGTTGGCGAAACTCGCCGCGCCGTGGACGACCGTGGGATTCGTGGGATTGGCCAGCACCGTGCTGGTAGCGAAGCAGGAAGCGACGGCGAGGGAGACGAGCTTGGGACGGAACCCGCGGACCCCTGTTCACCGGTCATGGCGCTCTCCTGACCTGAACTCTGCTTTTTCGCGAGCACGAACCGAACCACGCCCGCGTGTTGCAACATTATATAGATTTCCCGGAAATTTCACTTGCTTAGCCGCCCTCTCAGGGGGCAGAAACGTGCAATAAATCACGCTCGGCTACCGCCAGCCATGTCAGGGAGGCGTCGGGCCGGCGGCCTTCCGCTAAGTAGGCGGCAAAAAATTGCCGCGCCAGGTCAGCCCTTGCCGCTGTTCGTCTGCTGGCGGCGGATCCAGGCCTTGTCGGTAGTATCCGCGAGGCTCGACTACTTGCAGTTGTTCGGCTTTCGCGCCGGAGATTTCGCGCTGGAAGAGGCGGTCTTGCCGGAGGAAGAACCGGATTCCGATGCGGCGGCCGTCGTTCCGCCACCCCCGGGCTCGGACGTCGAACCGCTGCCCTCGCTCGAGGTGAACTCCGGAGCAGCCAGCGAACTCGATGTGAGTGCCCTTGCCTCGCCGTTGGCATTGGTGAACACTTCGGCTACAACGCTGGTCGTGTTGCTGATCAGCGCGTTGGAAAACTGCGCCAGATCGTTCAGCACGGCGCCCACGGCAAGAACGACGCCCGAGGCGGATTGCTCTACGGCCATCGCCGGCGCCGGCGGAATGTTCGTCGCCGCGAAGCTGCCGCTTACCGTCTGCCCTCCCTGGATGATCGCGAACGTGTCTCCCGCGGAGGGCACGAAGTTACCGACCAGCGCGACATCGAGATTTCCGGCGAGGGTCACGTTTCCGGTCACGATCAGCTGATCGTACAGACCGCTTGCCGATCCGCCGATCTCCGCCAGCAGCGTGCCCTGCTGGCCCTGGAAGTAGTCGCCCACGATCGTCATGATGCCGGGGGAAGCGCCCGGGCTCACCACGCCAGCCAGGTTGTTCACGTTGCCCGTGATCGTGCGCGAGCCGCCCAGCACCCCGCCCGTGATCACCTCGAGCGTCGTGCCGACGAGGCTGATGCTTCCGGTGCCGTTCAGAGTGCCGCCATTCAGCGTAAGCGGCCGGCCGCTGAACGTGGAAACATCGGCCGGGGATGCGCCCAGCGTCACGGTGCCCCCGGTGAGGTTGAAGCCGGAGGCGCTATTCAGGGCTTTCAGGGCCGTCGTTCCGCTCACGGCCGAATACACGACCGGCCCGCTCAGCCCTCCGGGAACATTTGCCATCGCGCCATTCATCGGGACCGCGCCCTGATTCCAGTTCGCCGGGTTCTCCCAGCGCAGGTCCGTTGCGGAGCTATCCCATGCGAATGGAACCGCCGCCGTTGCCGTGATCGTGCCGGTGTGGGTGCCGCCCACGAGCGT
This sequence comes from Terriglobia bacterium, assembly GCA_046714815.1. Taxonomy (GTDB): domain Bacteria; phylum Acidobacteriota; class Terriglobia; order JAJPHL01; family JAPKYU01; genus JBKKAI01. The sequence continues at coordinate 3,300 of JBKKAI010000329.1, forward strand.
GTAGTTCGACGCCGAGCCGCTGCCGTTGCCCAGCGCCAAGCTGCCCGGCGCAAGTGATTGCGTACCGGCCAACACTTTCGGACTCGCCACCGTGCCGGCCCCGCTTGCGACGATGAGTGTCTCGCCGTTCACCCCGTTGACCGCACCAAATGCGCTCGGGCCGCAAATGTTGGTGGCGTCGTATGCCCGCAGGCACGCGAGATTGACCACAGCCGGGTCCACC
>JBKKAI010000330.1:0-3620 GCA_046714815.1 Terriglobia bacterium
GCGGTGCACCTCGTCCGGGCCGTCGTAGATGCGCGCGGCGCGCGCGGTCCGGTAAAAGCCTTCCAGCGGCACGTCCTGCGAGTAGCCGAGCGCGCCGTGCACCTGGATGGCCCGGTCAATCACGTCCAGCAGCACCCGCGCCCCGTAGAACTTGATCAGCGACACATCCACGCGCCAGTCCAGATTCTGGTCCATCTTCCAGGCGGCATGCAGGGTCATCAGGCGGGCCGCCTGGATCTCGGCTGCTGAGTCGGCGATCCAATTCTGCACCGTCTGCTTTTCCGCCAGCAGGCCGCCGGCGGTGAAGCGCTCGAGCGCGCGCCGGCACATCAGCTCGAAGCTGCGGTTGGCCACGCCCAGCCAGCGCATGCAGTGCTGGATGCGCCCCGGCCCCAGCCGCGCCTGCGCCAGGCGGAACCCCTCTCCCTCGCGGCCGAGCAGGTTTTCCTGCGGGACCCGCAGGTCCGCGAACCGCAGCTCGCACTCGCCGCCCGGCGTGATGTTCGATCCCATCACCGGCACGTTGCGGACCAGTTGGAAGCCCGGCCGATCGGTCTCGGCGATCAGCATGCTGGCCCGCGCGTGCGGCTCCGCGTCCGGATCGGTGACCGCCATGATGATGGCGAACTTCGACCCGCGCGCGCCGGTGATGAACCACTTGTGGCCGTTGATGACCCAGTCGCCTCCGTCGCGCACCGCCCGTGTGCGGATCAGCGTGGGGTCGGAGCCGGAAACCTCCGGCTCGGTCATCGCGAAGCACGACCGTATCTCGCCGGCCAGCAGCGGCCGGAAGTATTTTTCTTTCTGATGCGGCGTGCCGGCCTGGTGCAGCAGCTCGAGGTTGCCGGCGTCGGGCGCCGCGCAGCCGAACACCATCGGCCCCACCGCGCTGCGCCCCAGAATCTCGTTCACCAGCGCCAGGCCCACCACACCGATCCCCAGGCCGCCTTCCTCGCGCGGCATGTGCGGCGCCCACATCCCCAGCGCCTTCACCTTTTCCTGCAGGGGGCGCAGGATGTTCGGCGGCAGGCCCTCGTTCTCCACCGCCTGGTCTTCCACCGCGTAGACGTGCTCATCCATGAATCGGGCCACTCGCCCCAGGACCTCTTCCAGCCCGGCGGGAACGCTGAAGTCAATCATGATTCCGGAAGCGTAACACGAGGCCGTAGTTCCTACGGGGCCGCGCCCACCCATGGCCGAGCTCTGCCAACTATTGAAACGTGTTCAGCCCCAACGGATCACGGCCGTTGTGGAAGACGCAGTGGGCAACGGCATATCCTTCAATCCCCTGGTCGCCCGCCGACTGGGGTAGCGCAGCCTTTGGCGGAGCTCTTGCGCGGCGGGAAGGCGAATTGCTATGATAAGGGGCGGTTACTTTCAACAATTGGGGACGGTTGCGTTTGGAGATGCACCAGCCGAGGGAAGGAATCAGCCGCCCGGACCAGCGCCAGCGCTGTGCCTGCGCGGCCCTGCGTCTTCCAAACTCGAAGGCCCATAGTAGAAGCTGACACAAAATGAGCGCGCTGCACACTCCCGTTCTGGTTCTGAACGCGACCTACGAGCCGATTAACGTGTGCGCCGCTCGCCGCGCCCTGGTGCTGGTCCTCAAGGGAATCGCCTCGGCCGAGGAGGAGTCCCGCAACTTCTTTCATTCTCCTTCGCGGACGCTGCGCGTCCCGTCGGTGATCCGCCTGCTCGAGTACCGCCGCATCCCGTTCCACGGGCGCGCCCTCTCGCGCAAGAACATTCTGATGCGCGACCGCAACACGTGCCAGTTCTGCGCGCGGGTGCTGCCTGCCGCGGAGCTGACGCTGGACCACATCACTCCCCGCTCCCGCGGCGGCGAGTCCAACTGGGAGAACCTGGTGGCCTGCTGCCATCCCTGCAACAATCGCAAGGGCGACCGGCTGCCGGAGGAGATGGGGATGCGGCTGCTCCGCCGCCCGCGCTCTTTCAACCTGCACACCAGTCGCCAGCTCATGCGGATGATGGGCAAGTCCGACGAGTCCTGGCGCAAGTACCTGTTTTTCTAGGCGCCCGGCGCCCCGCCCGCAAGGAGATGACGCTGCTCACCCGACCGGCGCTCGTGCTGCCAATGCCGCAGGGCGCCCTGCTGGGAGCCCTACTGGGATCCCTGCTGGGAGCAATGATCGGCGGCACGCTGATGATGTGGGTGGTGGCCACCGCGAACTTTCGCACGGTGGACCGCGTGCTCTTCCGCCCTACGCAGGAGGCGGCGGCGGTGATCGCCACCGTGCCCGAGGCGGCGCGGCGGCCGCTGCTGCGGCACCTGGCGTCGGAGCTGAACCGCCTGTTTTTCCGGCTCTGGGGCGGCGCGCAGGTCCTGCTGGCGGCCGCCGTCCTTATCCTTCTGCTGAAGCAATCGCCGCGCAACCCCACCGACATCACCATCGCCGTGGTGCTGGCCGGGCTGGTGGTGGTCCTCGTGGCGGCGATCACCCCGGCGATCGTCACCGTCGGCCGCGCCATGGATTTTCTGCCGCGCGCGACCCCGCCCCCACAGATGGCCCTGTTCGGCAGGCTGCACGCGGCCTACAGCGGGCTCGACCTCATCAAGCTGGTGCTGGCCGGCGTCCTCGCCTGGCGCCTGGTCCGGTAGCGGCCCAGGCGCCCTGCCAGGAATTCCGGCTGCACCAACTTTGTTTGTCCCAACTATATTTCCTTTGTTATCAACACTGACATCCCTATTTTGGCGGAAAAGTATTGACACCGTATGCTATCCTGAGAGTAGAGAATGACGTGGCACAGGCTTTCTAGCCTGTGCGAGTTTTACCACCGCATCAACAAGGCCGAGCCGGAGCGAGTTCCGGAAGAACCCCAGGTTGAAAACGGATGGGAGTCGAGCTTGGTCGTTGACAGTCGAGGCTCGTCCAGACCTGCGGCCCGCGCGGGGCCGAACTTATGCCCTGCAGTTTTTGCGAAACGAAGCCAAATTTTGCCACGGTCCCGAAAGTTGTCTTACCCGGATTCAAAACTGATCTGAACCATGGTTAACATTCAATCATTGTTTGAGAACGCGGCGGACAGCTTCCTGCCAGCCGGCGTAAAGCTTGTCGCGCTCGGCGGCGGCCATCGCCGGCTCGAAGACGCGCTCCTTTTTCCAGAGCGCTTCGAGCTCCGCGGTGCTTTTCCAGATTCCCACGGCGAGGCCGGCCAGGTAGGCGGCGCCGAGCGCGGTGGTTTCGGTGTAGGCGGGGCGCACGACGGGCTTGCCCAGCAGGTCGGCTTGAAACTGCATGAGGAAATTGTTGCCGGTGGCGCCGCCGTCCACGCGCAACTCGGCCAGCGGCACGCCGGAATCGCGCTCCATCGCCTCGACCAGGTCGCGCGTTTGGAAGGCGATGGACTCCAGCGTGGCGCGGGCGATGTGAGCGGCGCCGCTGCCCCGCGAGAGCCCCAGGATGGCGCCGCGGGCGTGCGGGTCCCAGTACGGCGCGCCCAGTCCGACAAACGCCGGCACCACGTAGACGCCGCCGCTCGAAGCCACCGACCGCGCCATCGGCTCGCTGTCGGGAGCGGCCGGGAACAAGTGCAGCTCGTCGCGCATCCACTGCACCGCCGCGCCGGCCATGAACACGCTGCCTTCGAGCGCATACGCC
>JBKKAI010000331.1:0-2667 GCA_046714815.1 Terriglobia bacterium
GTAGGTTCGAGTCCTACCTGAGGAGCCACTTTTGCCCGAGCGCCGAGTCCCCAGACGTCACATTCTGCCCGTAGGCGCCCTGCAGTTTGGAAACGAGCCATTCGACGTGTTTGATCGCCTCGTCAAAATTCGTATGCGGCTGTTTGGTTGTAGGCGAAGAACGGCCGTCCGCATGTAATCGCGGTCGCCTGGCTTGACGAGGAATCTCGCCTCCGCAACATCTGCTGTCGAGCGAAGGAGGTAAGTACGATGAGCACGCACGCGGGCTCCCGCTCGATGTATTCGGCCGGCTGTTGCTGCACGCCTTTTGCCCATTCACCAATAAGGGCGGCCGACAAACTTACTGGTCTGAAGATCACACTTCGGCCTCGCCACCACCAGCCCAGCAAGCTAAAATAAGGGTGCGCACGTTTATGGATTCTACGGTCTCAATGAGTTCGGGTGGATGGAGGCCCGGGGCGAAGCTGGGACCCTACCAGTTAGAAGTGTTGCTGGGGCAGGGCGGCATGGGTCAGGTATTCCGCGCGCGCGACACCCGCCTGGGGCGGCTGGTGGCGATCAAGTTGATCCGCGCGGAGTGGGCGCAACAACCCGGCTTCAAGACTCGGTTCCAACGCGAAGCCCAAGCCACGGCTGCGCTAAATCATCCGCACATCTGCACGCTCTACGACATCGGCGAACAGGAAAGCTCGCCGTATCTCGTGATGGAGTACGTGGAAGGCCAGACGCTGGACGCGAGATTACGGGAGGGGCCGCTCGGGCCCGATCAATTGGCCCGGTGTGCGGCGGAGATTGCACAGGCGCTTGCGGCGGCGCACGAGCGCGGCATCATTCATCGAGATTTGAAACCCGCAAACCTGATGCTGACCGCCATGGGTGTGAAAGTGTTGGATTTCGGGCTGGCGAAATTCGTGGGGCCTGAAACTGGCGCGGCGGCCGGCGCCACCGCGGCACACGTGATTGTGGGCACGCCGGCATACATGTCGCCGGAACAGGCTCGGGGAGAGGAACTGGATCCACGCTCGGATATTTTCTCCTTCGCGTGCGTCTTGTATGAAGCCGGGACGGGCGTGCGGCCATTCCGGGGCTCTTCGGTGCATGAAGTGCTCCGCGAGGTGATTGCCAGCGACCCACCGGCGGCGAGCTCGCTGCGTCTTGAATTACCCGGGGGTTGGGATGCGCTTCTGCAAAACGCGCTAGCCAAGGATCGGGACCGCCGGTATTCGGCCGCCGACATGTTTAGCGCGATCGAGGCGCTGCGCGGCAGCACCGTGCAGACAGCTCCGCGGACCGAGGAGCGCGAACCAGATCCCGTATTCGGGCGTGAGGGCGAACTTGCCAGGCTCGAACAGATGCTGCGGTCGGCGGTGGACGGCGCCGGCGGGGTGGCGCTGGTGGCCGGAGAACCGGGCATTGGAAAGACGGCTCTAACGCGCAATTTTGCTTACCGGGCGCGCAAAAAAGACCCCGATCTGATGCTGGCTCGCGGGGCGTGCGTGGAACATTACGGCACCGGCGAAGCGTACCTGCCGTTCCTGGATGCGGTGGGGAGTCTGCTGCCAAGCCCGGGCCGCATGGTGGCTGTGTTACGCCGTCATGCGCCGACATGGTGTTTACAGTTTCCGGCGGTGTTTTCCAGCGGCGCCATGGAGCAGATTCTGCGCGACACGACTGGCGCCACTAAAGATCGCATGCTGCGCGAGCTGGGAGACGCCCTGGCCGCGCTGACGGCGGACGGCACCGTGATGCTGGTGCTCGAGGATTTCCACTGGGCCGATCCGGCCAGCGTGGACATGCTGCGGCACCTGGCGGAGCGGGCGCACGCCCAGAGGCTGCTGATTCTGGCCACGGCCAGGCCCGAGGACATCGAGCGCAACAACCCCGCCGTCAAGAAGTGCTACGCCGAGATGCACGCCCGGGGGGCGTGCGAGGAGATTACCTTGCGGGGCCTGAGCGCCCGCGACGTGGCGGCGTATCTGGACGCACGCTTCGCGCCGAACGAGTTCCCGGCGGATCTGGCGGAGCTGATCCATCGCAAGAGCGAAGGGCACCCGCTGTTCGTCACGGGTGCGACTCAGATTCTGGCCGAGCGCCGCGATATCGCCCGCGACAACGGCGCGTGGAAGCTGAAACCGCCGCTGGCGCAATTGGAGCTGGATGTTCCGGTTAGCGTGCGGAGCATGATCGAGAACAAAGTGGCTCTGTTGAGCGATGGGCAGCGGCAGACGTTGCAGTACGCGAGCATCGAGGGTGAAGTGTTCACCTCCCGCGTGCTGGCCGCATTGCTGGAGGTCGACGAGCTGGAGCTCGAAGAGCGGCTGGACGTGCTGGGGAGAGTGCACCTGTTGATCTACACCGAGGGAGAAGAAGAATTACCGGACGGGTCAGTGGCGACGGTGTACCGGTTTACCCACGCCCTGTATCAGAACTTTCTCTACCACAAGTTGCTGAGTAAGCGGCGGGTCTTGCTGCATAAGCGCGCCGGCGAAACGATGGAGCTGATTTACGGCAGAGAGCATGCGCGCGCGGCCGGCGCCCTCGCGATGCACTTCGAGCGCGGCCGCGATTTTTCAAAAGCCGACCAGTATCTGCTGGAGGCCGGCGTAACGGCCCTTTCCCGTTACGCCAACGCCGAGGCGGTGGCCCATTTTACGCACGGCCTGGAAC
>JBKKAI010000332.1:0-4317 GCA_046714815.1 Terriglobia bacterium
CCCCTGCAGGCACCAGCCCAGGCCCAGGCCCAGCAGCGGAGCGATCAATGACGGCGGCGTCTGCACCAGCAGGGGCATCGTCCACCCGAGCAAGAAGCCGAGCCAGGGCGCGAAGTACACCAGCACCTCGCGCCGGAAGTTCCCGTACATGCGTCCGCGGTCAATCATCTGGCCTTCGTAATTGGCCAGTGAAAAATCGAAGCGCGGCGGCACGTTGAACTCCTGGCAGTATTCCATCAATTGCTTGATGCGCTTGCCGGTCAGCGGGTGTGTGGAATTGAACTCGCCGATTCTGGCCCAGGGGTTGAACAGGTCGAACAGGAAGACGCGCTCGACGCGCTCCGGGGCCCTGGTGGCCGCCGCGGCCGACCCTGTTTTCGGCGTGGCCACCGCTACCGCGCCGCCGGGGTTTCCCCCCACAGCAGATGAGGCCGTGGCGATGCGGGCAAAGACCGAGCCGGAAGAGTCGGCCGCCTTGAAGTCGTAGACTCCCAGCGCGCGCGTGGAGGCCAAAAGGCGCTTGGACTTGTCGGTATCTTCCGCCGACGCGATGCCATAGGCCACCTTCACCAGCCCCATCGCCAGCCAGTTGGGGTTGCGCGTTTCCTCGGCGGCGAAGCGGTCGGCCAGGTATTCGCGCGTCCTCGACAGGTACAGCACCATGTAAGTGCCGATCACGTAGAAGATGTAGGAGACGTAGCCCAGCCACACCAGCCGGTTGCGGATGTCGTTGGCGCTCCTGCTCTTGGACCTGGTGAAGATTGCGTACAACTCGTAGAGCAGCGTCAGCAGCGTGGCTGCGATGGTCATCACGATGAAGTCGCGGTTCACGATGTGCCCCAGCTCGTGGGCGTAGACGGCGGTGACCTCGTTTTCGTCGAGGTAATGGAACAGGCCCCGGGTGGCCACCACGCGCGCGTTCCACGGTCCCGAGCCGAAGGTGTAGGCCGTGGGGTTGCCGTCGTCAATGATGCGCATCTTCGGCACCGGCACCTTGTGCTTCGTGCAGATCATCTCGACCGACGCGGCCAGGCCGGGCCAGCGGCTCTGGAAGTCCGCCCACTCGACCGTCTCGCAGGCATAGAACCATTTCAGGACCAGGTCCTGAATGAAGGGCGCAACCAGCCACGAGATGATGTTGAACAGGATGGTGGCCGCAATCAGCAGCGGCGCGCTGATCATGTCGCCGAAATAAAGCGCCACCAGCAGCACGGTGGCGACAAAGCCGATCAGCACACCCATGGTGAACAGCGAGGCAACCATCAGACGAGTTTTCATGTCCCTTATCCCCCCGGGAGTTGCCAGCTAGGATAACACAGTGAAAAGCGGAATGCGGAATGTCGGCCGCCTGCGGAATGCCCGCCCGGCTGCCGGCAGACTGCCGGCGGCTACCGACTGGTATTTGCGGTATGCTTTCGTGATGACCCACACCATAACGGCCGCGGCAGCCACCTTGCTGCTGGCCGCTCTTTCCGCCAGCGCCTGGACCGACAAGGGGCACAAGATGCTGCCCGAGCTGGCCCTGAAACAACTGCCGCCCGAGGTGCCGATTTTGGGGGCGCGCGCGGCGGCGGTGATAGACGGCGGGCCGGAGCCGGACCGCTGGCGCAGCGGCCGCCCGCCCATCAAGGATGCCCAGGAGCCCGACCACTTCATTAACCTGGAGAGGGCGGCCTTCCTGGCCGCCTTTCCGCCCACGCGGCACAAGTTCATCGAGGCCGTTTATGCCGAGGCGGCGCGCTCCGGGTCGGGCCTGCGCCCCGAGGCGATCGGCTACCAGCCGTACATCGTCGCCGAGATCTTCGAGCGCCTTCGCGTTTCCTTCGGCCACTACATCATCCTGAAGCTGCTCGAAATGTCCACCACCGAGGCCGAGGAGCGCATCGCTTTTTACGCCGGGTGGCTCAGCCATTACGTGGCCGACGGCTCGCAGCCGCTGCACGCCACAATCCACTACGATGGCTGGATCGGCGATAACCCGCAGGGCTTCGTCACCGCGCGCGGCATCCATCACAAGTTTGAAGGGCAGTTTGTCGAAGACAACCTGGGCGCCGCCGACATCGCCGCCATCGCCCCAAAGTCCGCCGAGGTGGGCGACCTGATGGCTGATTACATGGCTTACCTGCGGCAGTCGGCCGGCCTGGTGCGCCGCCTGTACGAGTTGGAAAAAGCGGGGGCCTTCGACGGCGCCGGGACGCCGGAAGGGCGGCGCTTCGTCACCGAGCGCCTGGCCGCGGGCCGCGACATGCTGGCCGCCGTGTGGCTGGCCGCCTGGAGGCAGGCACAGTGGAGCGGTTGCGTCCCGTATACCGCCGCGCCGGCGAAGGTCAGCCAGGTAGGCTGCGTGATGGGGACGGTGGTGGCCACCAGCAGCCCGTCCACCGGCGCGACAGCCCCTGCGGCCGGCCCCGTCTACCTGAACTTCTGCGAGGATTTCCGCACGTGCGAGCTGGGCGTGCAGATCCCGGCCTCGGCCCGCAGCCGCTTCCCCGACCCGGCCACTCTGAAGGGGAAGATGCTGCGCTTTTACGGCATGGTTTCAACCTCCGGGGGCCGGCCCGTGATGTACGTGTCGGACCCGCGCCTGATGAGGAGCCAGTAGGCAGTCGCCAGCCGGCAGGACCCCCGACAGCCAGGGCAGGTAGCGAGCGAGCCAGTAGGCAGGACTGCCACTGGCGACTGATTTTTTGCATTCCCGAGACAGCCGGGCCCGTATTGAGTATTTGGAAGCCGGAAAGACGTGAGATGACGCAGGCGGTAGCGCTGGATCTCGAAACGAACATGCTGGCCCGGGCCGCGGAAGGCGACGCGGAAGCATTCGCGGTGCTGGTCCGGCGGCACCAACGGATGGTATTCAGCATCGCCTGGCATTTCTTTCCGGACCGTGCGGTGGCGGAAGACGTGTCCCAGGATGTGTTCGTGCAGCTTTTCCAGAACCTGGGCGCGATCGAAACGGAATCGCACCTGGTGTTCTGGCTGCGGCAGGTGACGTCGCGCAAGTGCATTGACCACGCCCGCCGCCAGGAAAAACGCCGCCACCTGAGCCTGGACGACGCGATCGAACACGCGCCGCCGGGCGGCGCCCGGCCGGCCTTCCCCGATGTTCTGGAGAACGAGCGGCTGCGGCGGCTGGTGGCCGGCCTTCCGGAGAAGTTGCGCGCCGTGGTGGTGCTGCGCTTCCAGGAAGATCTGGCGCCGGGGGAGATCGCAACGACGCTTGGCTGGCCGCTCAACAGCGTCAAGAGCCGGCTGCACCGCGCGCTCAGAATGCTGCGGGACCGTTTGGAGAACTGACATGGACCCACTGGAACAGAAACTGAAAAAGGCGCTCGAGGCGCGGGAGCCGGCCGCCGGTTTTGCCGAGCGGGTGGTGGCGCGGGCGCTGGCTGAAGGGCGGCGAGAGGCGCGCTCCGTGGTGAAGATGGATGCGAGCTGGTGGCGGCGCTGGTTCACCGTCCCGGCCTGGCGTCTGGCCACCGCCGGCGCGCTGGCCGCGGTGTTGGTGGCCGGCGGCGGGATCGCTTACCGGCAACGCGAGATCGAGCGCGTAGAGCGCGTGCGCGCCGAAAACGTGCGCGCCGAAAAGGCGAGAGACGAGCTGTTGCTGGCGCTCGAGATCACCAGCTCCAAGCTGAACCTGGCCCGCCATGCTGTGATTGAAAGTACGCGAGACCGGAACGAGGTGCGTCAATGAAGGACTCTATGAATCGCAGAACAACCATTGTGGTATGCGCGCTGCTGGCCGCCTTTATGGCCGTGTCCGCCTTCGGGCAGTCGGCCAGGCTGCAATTTAACCTGGACCACCTGGCCAGCAAGGCGGCCGAGTCGGTCAACGTGACCATCGAGAAGGACCTGCTGACCCTGGCCATGAAGTTCTTTTCGGACAAAGATCCCGACCAGGCCAAGATCAAGAAGCTGCTCGGCGACCTGCAGGGCGTCTATGTGCGCAGCTTCGAGTTCGACAAGGAAGGCCAGTACTCGATGGCCGAGGTGGACGCCATCCGCAAGCAGCTCAACGTGCCCGGCTGGGCGCGCGTCGTCGAGGTGCGCGAGCGGGGCGGCGACAACGTGGATGTTTACCTCCGCCAGGAGGCGGGTAAAATCATGGGGCTGGCCGTCATCGCCACGGAGCCGAAGGAGCTGACCGTAGTCAACATCGTCGGCCCGATCAGCATCGAGGACTTCGGCAACCTGGGAGGCATCGCCGGCATCCCGCGGATCAGGTTGCCGCGGAAGGCCGACCTGGTCGGCGAAAGAGAACGAGACCGCGCCAAGAAGAAAGAAAACGAAAATGACGAGCAGTAAGCGCAATACAGG
>JBKKAI010000333.1:0-3875 GCA_046714815.1 Terriglobia bacterium
GCATTCAGAACTGAACCCGCAGCGCCAGTTGCAACTGCCTCGGGTTGCCGATCACCGAGGTGATGGTCCCCACGCCGCCGGCGCCGATGGTCGCAGCCGGCTGGCCGAACTGCGGGTGATTGAACACGTTGAAGGCCTCGGTGCGGAACTGCACGGTGAGCCCCTCGCGAACCGGAAAGTCCTTAGACAGGGACATGTCGTAGTTCCAGCGGCCCGGTCCGTACAGCGTGTTGCGGCCCAGGTTGCCGAACGTGAAGATGGCCGGCGTGGCGAAGGCGTCGATGTCGAACCAGCGCTGCAACGACCGCTGGTCCGAAGGCAGTGTGGCGTCGCGGACAAAGTTGGCCCGGCTGCCGCCGGCGCCTCCGGTATTCGCGCCCGCGTGGGCCACCGTGAAGGGCAAACCGGTCTGCATGATCACGACGCCGTTGGTCTGCCAACCGCCCAGAACGAACTTGCTGACGGCGCCCCGCTTCATCGAGGGCAGGCGGTAGGTGTAGCTGAGGGTGGCGCGATGCCGGATGTCGTAGACCGAGTTGCCGCGATCCGCGCGGCGATTGCGGATATCCTGCGGCGTGCCGGTGCCGCCGCCGAACTCGGTGCCCACGTCGTCAATGGCGTGGCCCCAGGTGTAGCCGAACAAAACCTGTATGCCGCTGGACAAGCGCTTCTCGACGCTGAGCTGGCCGGACAGGTACGAGCTGAGGCCGTCTGAAACCGCATACGAGATGCCGGCCAGCGCGGGGCGCACGCCAAAGAACGGGCGGCGCGGTCCCACCGCGCCCGGTCCCGGCAGCGGCTGGTTGAGATCCATGCTCAGCCCCAGCCGGCGGCCCAGGTTGCCGACCAGCGAAGCCTTGACGATCATCTGCCAGGGCGCGATTTCATGCTGCACACCCAGGTTGAACTGCTGTGCGTAAGCGCTCTTGAAGCCGGGAAAGACTCCAATCACGCCGCCGAAGGGGTTTTTGGCGGAGTCGAAGTTGACCTCGGGTGCGGCAGGGAATCCTTCGCTGACCCGGCGGCCGAGCGTTGTATCGGGATTGGTCTGGTTGTAAATCGGACCAAACGGGATGTGGCGCTGCAAGCGCAACAGCGCGCCGCCGTTGCCGTTGGGGTTGTAGAACAAACCGAAGCCGCCTCGGACCACGGTGTGGTCCATCAACTGGTAGGCGAAGCCGAAGCGCGGCGCCCAGTTGCGGAAGTCGCGCCGGACGCCCGCGCGCGAATCGACGCCGTCGCGGCCGGCGATTTTGACCGTGGCGGTGTCCACATCAAAATTGGCCCAGCGGTTGGCGACCTCGCTAAACGGGCTGTAGTAGTCCCAGCGAAGGCCCAGGTTCAACGTCAGCTTGCGGCCGGCGCGCCAGTCGTCGGCGAAGTACAGGCCCGACTCGATGCCGCGCGCGCCCACCCAGGCCAGCGTGAAGTCCTGCTCGATCACCGCCGCATAGCCCAGCAGGAAACTGGCCAGCTCGTTGCCCGTGGCCGCGCCGGAGCCGATCTCGTTGGTGAAGCCGCGGCCGAAGTTGAAACGCCCGTTGCCGCGGTTCGTCTGGTATTCGGTGATCTGACGCCGCCGGATGTCGCCGCCGAACTTCAGGGTGTGCGAACCGTTGGTGAACGTCATGTTGTCAATGTACTGAAACGTGTTCGAGCGCCGGAAGATGGGCAGCGAGCGCGAGTGCCCCAGTCCGGTGTAGGTGCCCAGGTTGATGATCGGCAGCAGAGTGTGCAGCGGATGCGAGTTGGAGTTGGGAATGCCGATCAGGTTGCCCAGGTTGGGACCTCCGGGCTCAAAACCTTCGCCGGTGTAGTCCAGAACAAAGCGGTTAAAGCCGGCGCGGAAATCGTTAATCAGCCGCGGCGAGATGACTTTGGTGTAGCCGATCACCACGTGCTGCACCGGGTTGAAGGCGGGTCCGGCGAAGGAGTCTTCATTGCCCACGCCGACCGCCTTCGGCAGTCCCGGAATGGAGGTGGCCGGGAACGTGTAGGGGGCAGTGGTGGTGGTGTGCTGGATGGACCAGCGCGCGAACACGTTGTCATTGGAGGTGAACTGATGGTCAACCCGGGCGTCGCCCTGGTCCCAGTTCTGCACCCCGTCCAGGTTGGCCAGGTAGTTGTTGACGCGGGCACTGGTGGTGGGCAGCGGGAACGCCGCGAGCAATCTCGAGGTCGGCACGTCCCAGCGGCTGCGCGGAATGACGTTGCCGGGGAACTGCGTGCGGCGGATGCCGGTGGCCGAGGTCGGGTCCGCTCTCTGCGTGGCGGGGTCGAAGATGCGGTTCTCGTCGCTGAAATCGCCGTTGCGGATCTTCTCGGTGGCCACGGTCCGCACTGAGCTGGCCACGGTGTTGCGCCGGTAGCCTTCCCAATCGACAAAAAAGAACGTGCGGTTCTTGCCGTTGTACACCTTCGGGATGTGTACCGGGCCTCCCAGGGAGAAGCCGTACTGGTTGTAGCGGAAGGGAGGGAACGGCGTCCCCTTGGTATTGAAGAAGCTGCGGGCGTCCATGGCCGAGTTGCGCAGAAACTCGAAGGCGCTGCCGTGGAACCCGTTGGTGCCCGACTTGGTCACCACGTCCACCACCGCGCCCGAGTTGCGCCCGACGTCGGCGCTGAACAGGTTGGTCTGCACTTTGAATTCGCGGATGGCTTCGATGGCCGGCCGGATCACGATCAACTGGATGAGCCGCTCGTTGTTGTCGACGCCGTCGTAGAGAAAGTTGTTGGATCCCTCGCGGTTGCCGTTGGAGAAGATCTCGGTGCCGGGACGCCGGTCGTCGGGCCGGTTGCCGCTCTGTATGGTGCCCTGGACCGAGTAGCCGGCGCCGTTGACGCCGGGCGTGAGAATGGCCAGTTGCACGAAGTTGCGGCCGTTGAGCGGCAGCTCGCTGACAAAGCTCTGGTTGATCACGCTGCCCACCGAAGACGACTGGCTTTCCAGCAAGGCCGGCGCGGCCGAGACTTCCACGGTCTCGGTCACCTGGCCCACCTGGAGCGAGAAGTCGATCCGGACGCGCTGGCTCACCTGGAGCGTGACATTGCTCTGCACGATCCGGCGGAATCCGGCCGCTTCGACCGCGAGATTGTAGCTGCCCGGCGGCAGGAGCGTGATGATGTACAAGCCGCTGGAGTCGGAGGTCACCTCGCGGGCGACGACGACGGTTTCGGTGTTGGTGGCCCTGACCTTGGCGCCGGGGACGACGGCGCCCGAGGCGTCGGTCACCTGGCCGGAAAGCTCCGCCGTGGCGACCTGGCCGAATGCGGCAGATACACTCAACAGGACAACAAGCAGAAGACGCATATAACCTCCCACGCCAGACAGTTTATCCAGGATTTCCATTATCCCTTCCCGCTCGCCAGCAGTATGCTCCCAATCGCCTCCGTTGGGGCCGTTTTTTCAGGATAGGGCGCGCTCGTATGGCCAGTCCAAGCCTGCTCCGAGCGATCAACCCTCGGCACAACCCCACACAGGAAACGTTGAACCGGCTTCTCAAGCCGTTCCGGCTGAGGTTGAGCCTGGCGCCACTGGACCAGCCCAAAGGTCGTCACGCCGCCTGGCCGTTGCGAACCATGTGAGCGGCGGACATCACGACCACATGAGCGCGATGGCATTCAGCGCATCCACTCCCTCGAAATGGTACACTCAACCGCCGTATCTGCACGGCCAATCGGCGGCAGGCAAAGTCCCGATGAAAACGGGGGAACGTCCGGCTATGGGATGTCGGCGGCAGCTTGAACGCGGGCCGTCTGTACCGTGCGTCGTCAGACGCCCTTGCCAACAGCCTTGCCGAAGGGAGCACTTTCATGAAAGGCCAGTCCGGCTCGCAGTCGCCGATGTACGCGACGCGCAACTCGCGTTACTGCCG
>JBKKAI010000334.1:0-5228 GCA_046714815.1 Terriglobia bacterium
CATCAGTGCGATCGCCGAGCGCGCGGCTGCTGGGGGAGGGCGCGCGCATCCGGCTCTGCATAGGGGCCTACCAGGAGCCGCCCGAAGCAGCCTGGCAGGCCAAGTCCGATGTGGTGCCAATTACATCCCGTTCGGTGACCAGTGGTTCCCTTATCTGACGCGGCGGCTGGCGGAGTGTCCCGCCAACCTGCTATTCTTCCTGCGCACCCTGGTCCACGGATAAGTTTCGACGTGCCTGCCTCCTCATCCAACCAAATCGCCCAGCTTATCGCCGAGGCCCTGCGGCTTCCCGAGAGCGAGTCGCGGCTGGACGTGCTCGCGCTGCTGATCGCGCGGCTGGAGTACCCGGAGCTGGACACGGAAGCGTACCTGCGGCGCCTCGACGAGCTTGCGGCCCGCGTGGCGGCCGGGGCGGAACTGGACGGCGCGCCGCCGCTCTCGGTGATATCCGTCCTCAACCGCTGTCTCTTCGACGAGGAAAAATTCCAGGGCAACGTGGACGGCTACTACGATCCCCGGAACAGCTTCCTGAATGACGTGCTCGACCGCCGGACGGGCATTCCCATCACGGTGTCCATGGTCTACATGGAAGTGGCGCGCCGGCTCGGCCATCGCTTTCGCGGCATCGGGATGACCGGGCATTTCCTGGTGCGCGGGCCGGGGCCGGCCGGAATCATCGTGGACCCTTTCCACCGCGGCCGCATCCTGACCGAGGCCGACTGCGAAGAACGCCTGCGTGAGATTTATGGCCCGCCGACGCGACTGGAGCCGGCCTTCCTCAAGCCGGTCGGCAACAAATACATCGTCACCCGCATGCTCGGCAACCTGCGGACGATCTACCGCAATTCACGGATGTACCGCAAAGAACTGAACATCGTGAGCGTGCTGCTGGAGATTTACCCACGGGCGGCCGAAGACTACAAGCAGCGCGCGGCGCTGCACCAAGCGCTCGGCAACTCTTCCCGCGCGTCCGCCGACTTCGAGAAATACCTGGAGATGGCGCCGGAGGCGGGCGACGCCGACGAGGTTCGCCAAACCATCATCGCGCTGAAGCGCCTGCTGGCGTCATCGAACTGAGGGGGGTCAGTTCGGTTGCGGACGGGGCGCCCGTTATCCTTACAGCTTCACGACGATGTGGGTGTCGGTTTCGCTGACGCCCTCCAGGTTGTGGATGCGGCTCAGCACCAACTCGCGGAGTTCCGCTTCCCCCGCCACCTCGACAAACCCGATGACATCGGGACGGCCCCAGCAAGCGTGCACCCGCTTGACTTCGGCGATTTCGCCCATGTCCCGGATGATTTTGCGGGCCCACCCGGCGCGCACATTGATAAACACGTAGGCTTCCATTGCCATGGCGCAGCCATTTTAGCCCGGGCGGGTTACTCCGGCAGGGAGATCTTTTCGACGTCTTTCCAGGCGCTGATTTTCAGGCGGCGGCAGACCCAGCAGAGCATGTCCTGGCGCTTGCTGGCGCCGGCGGTGCCGCAAACGCGGCAGCGCAGCGGCGGGCCGGCCTCGAAGTTATCGGCCGCCGATGGCGGCGGAGGAGGGATCGGCATTGGCTCCATCGGTTGGTCGCTCTCAGGTCGCTTCTTCATCAGGTTTGGCCGGTCAGGCGATCCGGCTCTTTCCCCTTCCAGGCCTTGAAAACCCGGTGCGGCCCGCACCACTTCCTCTTCCATGACCATGATACCACCGCCCGGCGCCCGCCCGAGTCAAAACGATTTGAGCGGGCGTTGGCCGGACAGGAACATCGCCCGTATTCTACCCTCTTCTTATCAGACGTGGCGCCCATGTCTCCGGTTCCCGCGAGGGCTTTGTGCTAAACTGGATTCTTTCCGATGTTCTATTCCCGCGACTACATCGCCTATCTTTGCCGGGGAGTCATCTCCCAACTCGGCAACCAGCACATAAAGCTGGGTTCTCCGGAGGTTGTGAACGAAAAAGTGCGGGAGGCGGTCACCAATGAGCTGGGGGCCGAAGACCGCCTGAACGAAGAGGTCCGCGCCCTGCTGGAGCGCTATGCCGGTGAAATGCGCGAAACCGGCGCTTCCTACGCCGAGAGCTTCAAGCGCGTCAAGCGCCAGTTGATGAAGGAGCGCGGCGTGGTGCCGACCGCCGGCCGCGACGACGGCGAGGGCAGCCGCATTTCCCGCGACAAGATCAACAAGCTATCGCACGTGGTGGTCAACACCATTGGCAACCTCCGGAAAGAGGTCGAGCTGCTGGCCGAGAAAAACGACGTACGCCTGGAGGTCGTTCGCCTGTTCACCGGGCTGTTCCGCGAAGAAGAAAAGGTTGATCGCTCGGTCCGCCACAAAATCCAATCGCAGAAGCGGAACATCCCCGAGGGCAGCCAGGAGTGGGACATCCTTTACCGCAAGTACTACTCCGAAGAGCTAAAAAAGTTCGGCGTCGGGTAAAGCTCAAACCAAAAGCCACAGAGGCACTGCACACAGAGCGAACAGGGAAGGGGTGGAGGTTCGCTCTGTGGCTTTTGGGGTTATCGCTAGTCGCGGCGTTTGAGCGTGGGCCGCTTGTCTTCTTCCTCGGTCTTGCCGTCCTTCTTCGCTTTTTCGTCTACCGGCTTGGTGTCGGCGGTGGTGGTCCTGCGCAGCGTGGGCCGGTCGCTCCTGCGGTCTTCGACGCGGCGGCGGTTGTGCAGGCCCTGCAGGCGCGCCTTCACTTCGTCAAACTCGGAGGTGGTGACGATGTGCTCGGCGCGGGCCGGGAGGACCTTTGCGATTTCCTGCTGCGATGCTTCAATGCGGTCGGGGGTCTGCGGGTGGGAGGCGAAGGCCTTGGACAGAGTGCCGGGACGCTTTTTCTCCTTGGCCTGGATCTTTTCGAAGAAGGTGATGAAAGCCTGCGGGTCGAAGCCGGTCTTGAACATGTACTGCAGGCCCAGGAAGTCGGCCTCGCGCTCAAAGTTGCGAGAAAACTTCATGAAGCTCAGGGGCACCAGAAGCCCCGCGGCCTGCCGGGCGCCGAAGCCGATGCCGCCGCCGAGGAAGATGAGCGGGATGCTGAGCAGGTTGGCCAGCTCGCCGCGTCTCGCCTGGCGGGTGCCGTGCCGCGCCGCCACGTGGGCGATCTCGTGGGCCATCACGCCGGCCAGTTCGGCCTCCTCGTCGGCCTCCAGGATGAGCCCGGAATTGACGAAGAAAAAGCCGCCCGGCAGCGCGAAAGCGTTAATGTCATCGGCGTCAATCACCTTAATGGTGAACGGGACGCGCGCATCGGAGTTGCGAACGATGTTCTGCCCGAGGCGGTTGACGTATTCGTTGATCACCGGGTCGTCCACCAGCTTCGACTGCGCTTCCACTTGCTGCGCCAGCGACTTGCCGATGGCGATCTCCTTCTCGAGCGAATACCAGTTCATGCCGCCGCCGACGTCGCGGTTGCCGATGTCGTCCACCTTGTCCTTCTTGCCCTTCTTTTCGTCCTTCTTTTCGTCGCCGGCGGGGGCGGCGGCGGCGGGCAGCGGCATGGCCAAGGCCAGCGCCATCAGCACTGAAAGCAGCTTACGCGTCATAAGCAGGCAACTCCTTAGATCATTATACTGCTACCGGCAGACACTTTTTCATAAAGTTAAACGCGGCCGGACGCCCTGGGGTTGCGGTTTTCTTCCAGGGGGCCTGTAGTAGACTATCGGTTCACATCGCTTCATCATCGGGAGGGTGGCATGGCGGTTAAGAAGATATTGCTCGGCCAGGTTTGGAAGAAGGATGAAACCGGGGACAACTACCTGGTGACGAAGCTCTATTCCGAGGCCTTTTCCACTTACGCGATGCTGCGCAAAGTGAACGGCGACGATGTGACGCGCATCAAGGTGGACCAGGGCGCCGAAAGCGCCAAATTGAAAGGCTTTACGTACACCCAGGAGAGCGCTGATTTCTGACGCCGCCTCGTGGCACAGGCAGGAATGCCTGTGCTCCTTCACCGCACCGTAATCGTCCCGAAGCCGGCGCTGGTAATGGCGCCGATACGCCAACGCACTACGTGCTGGCCCGGGCGCAGCCCCTCAGGCACAACCGCATTGACCTGGAAGACGCCGGCCAGTCCCGGCGCCAGCCCCGAAAACACAACCCGCGCCGGAGTGTTGCCGAACAGAACCTCGGGCGTCGCCAGGGTCCGTGCCGGCGGCGAAGCGGGCGCCGGAGCGCCGGCGGCGACAAATGGCTCGGTCGCGCCCAGGCCGGTGCCGTAAATCTCCAGCGTTTCGCCGGCCACCGCGGGATTGGCCGCGTCGGCGGGCCGCCCGCTGCCGCCGTGGAAGGCGGCGGCCTGGGCGACGGTCCCCGCAGGCAGTGTGAAGACGGCCGGAGCCAGCGCCTTGACCTCGGCGGCGCCCGCGGTTCCCAGCGTGCCGTCGGAAAAACGAAACTGAAAGGCCGCTGCGCCTTCATTGATCTCCGGCGGAAGCTGCGCGTTCGCCTGCCACGGAGTGACGGCCAGCAGCGGGGCCACGCGCCCATTCACCAGCAGCGAGAGGCCGGCCAGCGATTCCGGCAGGGGAAAACGGGTGGCCGCCGCCAAGCCGTCCGGCGCCAGGTTGATGCCCCAGGCGGTGATCAGCGAGCCGGGCGACGGCATCGCGCCGTTGGCGCCGCCGGTAATGCCGTTCTGGTTCAGGGCGCGGGGAGCGTAGACGGGCCGGAGGTCCGTGCCGTCGGCGCGGATCGAATAGATCGCGCCGCGGCCGCCCGTTTTCGGCCCGATGCTGAAAACGATCCGCGTGCCGTCTTCGGTAATCGCCGGCTCCCGCGCAAAAGACATCCGGAAGCTGGTCAAGGTCCGCAGCCCGGCGCCGTCGGAGCGGATGAGGTGGAGCTGGCCGGCCCGGGTGAACGTCACCAGCGAGCCGTCGGCGTTAATCGAGGGCTGGCTGTCCTCCATTCCGGCCGTCAACTCCCGCGGCGCGTCGCTGCCGCTGGTGCGAACCGTCCACAGATGAATATCGGGGCCTGCCGTGGATGACACCGAAACCGGGCCGCGGCTGAGTTCGAACACAATGACCGCGCCGTCGGCGCTGATGGTCGCGTTCCGGGCGTAGGTGGCAGGATCGTTGCCGAAGCGCGTCAGGTTGCGGACGTTCGTTCCATCCAGGTTCATTACGTAAACGTCGGTGGCCGAAGGAGCGAATGTAGGGCCGAACGGCGCGGCACTGGTGAACACCACCAGGCTGTTGCGGCTGATGACGCGCTGCGGCGCCGGAGCCAGCGCGC
>JBKKAI010000335.1:0-11675 GCA_046714815.1 Terriglobia bacterium
GCCGTGCATGAACATCGAGGTCAGCAGCGTCAGGTACACCGAGCCGGGCGTGGGCTGAAGTCCCGGCGCCGGAAACTTGTCCCCGCTGATCGGGTCTTTGAGCACGCGGTCAGGCGTCGTGACGTCCTTTCCGGTCAGGATCTCCCTGGGCACAGTCGAGAAGGCGTAGGTGAATTTGTCGTTCGAGCCGAGACCCTGGAAGAAAACGAACACCAGGATGTTCAAGGCAATCAGCAGGTAAGTAATGTAAGGGGTTACAGTGCGGTCGCTGTTATCGTCGCCGACGGGAAAGAACATGGCAAGGCTCCGCGCATTTTGGCGCAACTCCAGTCGGGTTGCTTCCACTTCAGGAGCACGTTCGGTGCCAGTTATTCTTTGGGGAAGCCGGCGTCGGCCTTCACCTCGGCGATCTGCTTGTTGTGGCGCAGGTTATGCAGCGGAACGTAGATCAGCCACTGGTAGGCGTTGAGCGTTCCGAAGACGGGGAAGACATGGTCCTGCGTATGCGCGCGAAGCGGCTGGCCGGTTTCCTCGGCGAACTTCAGCGTCTTTGCGCGGGCCTCCTTATAGCGGCTGATAATCTCGGCGCGTGTCAGCTTGGCCGCCGGCCGCACCGATTGCGGCGCCTCGGCCTTGCGCGAGCGGTCCGGCAGCAGCCGCTCGACCAGTTCGTCTTTGCCGGCGGTCTTCGACTCCCAGTCCGGGTTGGGCTTGTTGGCCAGCGCTTTTTCCACCATTCCGAACAGCACTCCTTCGGTGAGGACGATATGCTCGGCCACCTCGCCCACCGACCAGCGATCGGGCGCCGGCTTGTACTTCCATTGCGCGTCGCTGAGCTTTTCCACGGCCTGGAGGAATTCGACGCGCGTGTCCTCGATCAGCTTGACGGCCTTGGCCCGCTCGGCCGTGGTGATGTAGCCGTCGCCGGCGACGAGCGCGGTCGAGAACAGAGCGCTGAGTGAGACTAGTGCGAGTGCCTTCATGGTGCTTCTCCTATCCGCCCGGGGGCGCGAAAGTACGCTATTATACAGTCAAAGCCGTGATCATAAACAGCAACCCAGGCCGAAGCGCGGGGTTTATACTCTGCGTATGCGCCTCTCGGGAGAGAAATCCATGAAGCAGCTCACCATCCTTCTGTCCGCCCTGTTCGCCCTGTTATTGGTTCCGCCCGCAGTGGCCGGCACGGCGGCACAAACCAAGCCTTCCAAATCAAAGCCGGCGGCGGTCCGTACCCAAGCCGGGGCCAGGAAAGCGCCGGCGGCCGGCCTGAAGCCGATGACCGAAGCGCAGCAGGCCGAGCACGTTATCAACCGGCTGGGCTACGGCCCGCGGCCCGGCGAAACCGCTCGCATCGCGGAAATGGGCGTTACGGCCTGGATCGAGCAGCAGCTGGCCCCCGAAAAGATTGACGACGGCGCGCTCGAAGCGCGAATCGAGCCGCTCAAGACCCTGAAGATGTCCAACGAAGAGCTGTCCACGAACTTCCCGCAGGGCGGCGAAGTGCGGCGGGTGTTCGAAGCCGTGCGCTCCGGGAAGCCGGTGCCGCCGCGCGCCAAAGAGCTTTACGACCGGCTGGCGAAGGAATTCCCGAAGCTGCCGGAGATGATGGCCGCCGGCGGCGGCGACCAGCAGAAGATGTACGAGCAGATGACGCCGGAGCAGCGGCGCTACATGCAGATGCACTCGCCGCAGCGCATCACCCTCGAGCTGCAGCAGGCCAAGCTGCTGCGCGCCGTCTACAGCGAGCGGCAGCTTCAGGAGCAGATGGTGGACTTCTGGATGAACCACTTCAACGTGCACATGGGCAAAGGCGCGGACCGCTGGCTGGTCACCGGCTACGAGCGCGACGCGATCCGCCCGCACGTGCTCGGCAATTTCCGCGACCTGGTGATGGCCACCGCCGAGCACCCGGCGATGCTGTTCTACCTGGACAATTTCCAGAGCTCGGCGCCGAGCATGGACGGCGGCATGGGCGGCCCCGGCCGGGCCCGCGGCCTCAATGAGAATTATGCGCGCGTGCTGATGGAGCTGCATACGCTGGGCGTGGACGGCGGCTATACCCAGAAGGACGTGGTGGAAGTGGCCCGCGCCTTCACCGGCTGGACCATCCGCCGCCCGCGCGACAACGCCGAGTCCATCTTCAACGCGCGCATGCACGACGATGGCGAGAAGACCGTGCTGGGCGTAAGCCTTCCCGGCGGCGGCGGCCGGCAGGACGGCGTGAAAGTAATTGACATGCTCGTCCGCCATCCTTCGACCGCGCGGTTTATCGCCACCAAGCTGGCGCGGCGCTTTGTCGCCGATGCGCCGCCGGAAACGCTGGTGGCGCGCGTGGCGGCCGCATTCACCGCGTCGAGCGGCGACATCCGCCAGACGCTGCGCGCCCTGTTTGCCTCGCCCGAGTTTTTCTCCGCCGGCGCCTACCGGGCCAAGGTGAAGAAGCCGATCGAACTGGTGGCCAGCGCGTTGCGCGCCTCCGGCGCCGAGGTGGGCTTCTCGCCGCCGCTGCTGCAGACTGTGGCCCGCCTGGGTGAGCCGCTCTATCTCTGCGAGCCGCCCACCGGCTATCCCGATGTCGCCGCGGCCTGGATTAACACCGGCCTGATGCTGAACCGTGTGAACTTCGCCGGCGCGCTGGCCGCGGGCCAGGTGCCCAACGTCAAGATCAATCCCGAGGCGGTGCGCCTGCCCGAACTGGGCGAAAAGACCAGCGCCGCTCTCAAGCAGGAAACCGAGCCGGCCCGCATCGCCGGCCTGATCCTCGGCTCGCCCGAATTCCAGAGGAGATAACACCATGTTGACGCGACGCTTTTTCCTTCGAGACAGCGCGATCGCCGCCGCCGGGCTCACCTGGGCGTCGGGCCTGATGCCGCCGTTTTTGGCGCGCGCGGCCGCCGCCAATCCCACGCGGCGGCAGAACAAGATACTGATCGCCATCTTTCAGCGCGGCGCGGCGGACGGGTTGAACATGGTCGTGCCGTTCGGCGAGAAGGCGTATTACAAGATGCGGCCTTCGATCGCCGTCCCGGCCCCCAGTGCCTCGGCTTCGGCGGGCGCTGCTGTTGACCTGGACGGCTTCTTTGGCCTACACCCGGCGCTGGCGTCGTTCAAACCCATTTACGAGAAGGGGCACCTGGCGATTGTCCATGCCGCCGGCTCGCCCGACAGCACCCGCTCGCACTTCGACGCGCAGGACTTCATGGAGACCGCCACTCCCGGCCTGAAAAGCACCACCGACGGCTGGCTGAACCGCCACCTGGCGACGAAGGCGCAGCCCAAGGCCACGCCGTTCCGCGCTGTGGCCATGGGGCCCGGGCTGCCGCGCACATTGCGCGGCTCGAGCCCGGCGCTGGCCATGACCGGCATCCAGGAGTTCGAAGTGCGCTCGGAGCCGGCCCGCGTCCAGGCCGTTTACGGAATGGGCGGCTCGGACATCGTTTACGGCACCGGCAAGGAGATGCTGTCGGCGGTGGCACACCTCAAGCGCGCCGATCCGCAGCAGTACCAGCCGGCTTCCGGCGTCGAGTATCCACGCAGCCCGTATGGCGCCAGCCTTCGCCAGATCGCGCAACTCATCAAGTCGGGCGTGGGCCTGGAAATCGCGTTCGCCGACAGCGGCGGATGGGACACGCACGCCAACCAGGGTGGCGGCCAGGGCCAGCTTGCCAATCGGCTCACCGATTTCGGCCAGGGTATCGCCGCGCTTTACGCCGACCTCGGCGACCGCATGGCGGACGTCGTGATCCTGACCATGTCGGAGTTCGGCCGAACGGCGGCAGAAAACGGCAACCGCGGCACCGACCACGGCCACGCCAACGCCATGTTCGTTCTGGGCGGCGGCGTCAAGGGCGGCAAGATCTACGGCCAGTGGCCGGGCCTGGAGCGCGAGCAGCTTTACGAGGGCCGCGACCTGGCGCTGACTACCGACTTCCGCGATGTCTTCGCCGAATTGCTCAGCGGCCACCTCGGCAACCGGAACCTGAAGGCCGTCTTCCCCGGCTTCGCCGCGCAGCCGAAAAACTTCCGCGGCCTGCTGTCCGTTTGATCACGGCGCCCTGCCGCCGATGCGCAAACAAGGCAAGTTCCTGTTGTTTGAGGGCGCCAGCGACTTTTCCGTTTGGCTTGAGGCAACTACAGTGAGTCGGCGGGTGATCCTGGTCCAGAACCACCATACCTGGATGCCGAACTACTCGACATTCAAGGGAGACAACCACTTTGCCCTTCTCCAAGCCATGGAAAACGCGCACCTGGAAAGAGGTTTCGCTGAAATCGCCCAGAACCTGACAACTTTTCCCGATGGCCGCATGGCAATTTGCCGTGCACTGGACAAGATCCCGGCGGGAATAAAGGGCGCAAACACCAGCGGCATCTGCATCGAGAACCTTGGGAACTTCGACCGAAACGCGGACCAGATGAACGCGGCGCACCGCGAAACCATTATCGAACTCAACGCCAGGCTTTGTCATAAGTTCTCGCTTGAGCCAAGCACGAACACCCTCGTCTACCACCATTGGTACGACTTGAACACCGGCAAGCGGACCGATGGTTCCGGCGCTACGAAAACCTGCCCGGGCGCCGCTTTTTTTGGCGGCAACAAGGTGGAAGATGCCGCAGCCAACTTCATCCCACCCATTCGCAGCGCGCTCTCCTCCCTCGGGACTGGCGCCCTGCCGAAGCCTGTACCTGTCGGTTCGTACACGATCAACGCCAGTACCCTCAACGTCCGGAAGGCCCCCGACGGCGCTGCCAAGATCGTCAAGCGCCTCTCGCGCGGAGTTCAGGTGGACGTCTACGAAACCAACGGCGACTGGAGGCGCGTCCACCCCACTGAGCAACAGTGGGTCAGCAGCCGATTCCTGGCGCCCCTGACCTGAGACCGGGCACGGGTTGACGTTTTGACGCTTTGGAGTCCACACTGGCGACATGGCTCAAGCCAAGAGAGCGGCCGTTTACTTCGATGCGCCAATCCATCGAGCGCTCCGGGTCAGGGCGGCCTCCAGCGACCGGACAATTTCCGAAATCGTGAATGACGCGGTAAAGCTGGTTTTGGCCGAGGATGCCCATGACTTGGAGGCGTTCGAACAGCGCGCCGGCGAGCACAGCCTGGACTTCGGCGAGTTCGTAAAAAGTCTCAAGCGCATGTGAAAAGCGGCCCGGCTACCAGGACCGATATCGGATTCGTCAGGGCCGGTATCGGGTTGGCTACACCGTGGCCGATCGGGACTTGCTGGTGGATGTCGTCAAAGTCGGTCACCGGAAAGAAGTCTACAGATGAGCCGGCGCTTACGCGTCGCGCAGTTTGTAGCGCTGGATTTTCCCGGTGGCTGTTTTGGGAAGCTCAGCAAGGAATGAGATTCTCCGGGGATACTTGTAAGGCGCGATGCGCTGCTTGACGAAAGCCTGCAGCTCCTTGGCCAGATCATCCCGGCCGGGCCAGCCTTTCTTCAGAACGACGAAGGCTTGCGGCTTGAGCAGGCCGGCGTCATCTTGGTAGGCGACAACGGCCGACTCGAGCACGGCCGGGTGCTCGATGAGAGCGGCTTCCACTTCCGCCGGCGACAGCCATTCGCCTGAAACGCGAAACATGTCGTCCGCTCTCCCCGCATACCAGAAGAAGCCGTCGGCGTCGGAGCGATACTTGTCGCCGGTAAAGAACCAACCGTCCTGGAACCGGCGCGCCGTCAGATCCGGACGGTTCCAGTAGCCGGAGGCCGTGCTTTGTCCGCGCACCCACATGTCGCCGACCTGACCCGGCGCCACCTGCCGGCCGTGCCGTAATCGGCGGCCCGCAGATACGTGTTACAGGGAACCGCAACGGCGCCGATCTTCAGCGCGCCGAACCAGGCGGCAACGAACTCCGCGGAGTCCGGAAGGATGAGGACGACGCGTTCGCCCGGCTGAACACCGAGGCCGGCGAGCCCGTTGCCCACACGGTTCATGCATTCGGCGATCTGCGCGAAAGTCCAGCTCCGCTCCTCACAGAGGATGGCCGTTCTGTTGGCGCGCCCTTCGTCCACGTGGCGATCCACCAGATGCGCGGCGATGTTGAACGGCTCGGGTATTTCCGGTATTTCAACGTGCGGGGCGTTCTTCAAGGGCTGTGTGCCGGGTCAACTCTGCAGATGTAGCCCGCCCAGCGGCTTTCGTTGCTCTTGCCGCCGGGACCGATGCCCGCGTCGCAGTAATAGAGGCGGCCCCCCAACAAGCACATGCCGTGCGGGTCGGGATCGCCGGCGGAGAGCGCGATCACTTCCAGCAGGCGCCCGGTTTCGGCGTCCAGCTTGTGAATCACGCGGCCGGTGCTGTGCATCACCCAGATGGCCGGCGGATCCCATGCCAGGCCGTGGGCGCGGTCGAGGTGCACGGGAATCTGGCGGACCAGCCGAAAATCACCGGGGTCCACCGCGGATAATTTTCTTAGCCGCAGGGACGTAATCCACAACAGGCCGCCGGCGTATTCGAGGCCGTGAACGCCGCCGCCGCCGGGGACCGGGAAGCGCGCCACCGTTTTGCCGGTGGCGGGCTGCACCTTCACGATCTCGCC
Source organism: Terriglobia bacterium (assembly GCA_046714815.1). Classification (GTDB taxonomy): domain Bacteria; phylum Acidobacteriota; class Terriglobia; order JAJPHL01; family JAPKYU01; genus JBKKAI01. Next base: position 6,545 of record JBKKAI010000335.1, read on the forward strand.
ACTGGTCGCGTCCGCCGGCCTGGGCGGGCGTCCCAGCGCTTTGCCGTTCGCCGCCATCCACAGGAACCCGCCGCCGAAAGCGATGCCGCTCGAATTCGACGATTCCGTCTCGACGCGGCGCCGCACCCGGCCCTTCCGGTCCACCAGGTAGGCGCGGTCGGTGGTCTGCTCGCCGATCCACATTCCATCGCCGGCGGTTTCCAGCGCGTTCGGATGCCCGTCCGGCGACTTGAACAGCGGCGTTACCGTTGCCTTGCGGATGGGCGCGTCATCGCTTGCCGGCGATCCAGCGCCGCCTACCGCCGCCGCCACCAGCGCGCCGAGCAACTGTCTTCGATGCATCATTTCGAATTCCCGGCCTCATCTTACACCGAGCGCGCCGATTTCGGCGACCAGGGCGTGGATCTCGTCATCGGAGGTATAGAAGTGGGGGGCGACGCGGATGCCGGCGATGGGGCGGAAATCCACCAGGAAGCGATTCTCGAGCAGGCGGCGGCAGACCTGTTCGGAATCGGGCACGTCGAGCGTAACAGTGCCGGCGCGGCGGGCTGCGTCGAGCGGCGAGTGAATGCGCCACCCGCGCTCCCGCGCCAAATCCACCAGCAGGCTGGTCTGCCGCACCGACTTGGCGCGGATGTGCTCCACCCCCACCTGGTTGATGATTTCCAGGCCGGGGCGCGCGGCGTAGAGCGCCGGAACGTTGGGCGTGCCGGTCAGGAAGCGCCAGGCGTCGTCGCGCAGGTCCATCTCCGCTTCGAAAGCGAAGGGGCGGCGATGCGCCTGCCAGCCGCTCAGGCGCGGATGAAGGCGCCGGCGCAGGTCGGGCCGCACGTACAGGAACGCCGCGCCGGGGCCGCCGCACAGCCACTTGAGCACGCCGCCCACGGCGAAATCCACCTCCAGCGCATGCACGTCAAAAGGCAGCACGCCGGCCGAGTGATAGACGTCGAGCACCACGTATGCGCCGGCCTGGTGCGCGTGTTCGGTTATCGCGGCCACGTCCTCAATGTGCGCGCTGCGAAACAGCACGTGCGACAGCGGCACCAGCAGAGTGCGCTCGTCAATCGCAGCCATGAGGCGATCGGTGGCGGCGTGGACGCCGTCCTCGCTCGGCGCCACCACCAATTCGGCGCCCTGGCTGCGATGCGCCTGGTAAAGGTAGCGGACCGACGGGAATTCCAGATCGGAAAGCACGATACGGTTGCGCGGAGGCCGAAAATCGAAGCAGGAAAGGACCATGGCATTGGCCAGGGTCACGTTCGGCTGCATGGAAATCTCGCCCGGCGCGGCCCCGATCAGCGGCGCCACCAGGTCTCCGACATCCACCGGCAGGGTCCACCAGCCGGCCTCGCCCGGCGACGACCCGGAACGAACGCTCCGGGTTGCCGGCAGCCCGGCATTCTCCCAGGCGCGCACGCCGCGCCGCGCCCAGGCATCGGCGTAGCCCGAAAGCGCCGCCCAGACCCCGCGCGGCATGGCCCCCAGCGAGTTGCTGATCAGGTACGTGGTGTCGGCAAGGATCGGAAATTCCTTGCGCCAGAGCAGCAGCGAGTCGCCGGTGCTATCGCCCATATCCGGCCTTCAGCGGCATGCCTTCTCAGCGGCATCCTTTCAACCACTGCGCGGCCACGTCCAGCGCCTCCGCGTTCACTTCCTGCTGGGGGCGCCCCTTCACGCGGAACGAGTGGTCGCCGCCCTCGATCGCGTGCAGCGTGGCGCGGGCCCCGAGCCGCCGGACCACCAAATCGAGCAGATCCCGCGTGGCAAACGGATCGCGCGTCCCGGAGAGAAACAGCATCGGACAGCGGATGTCGTCGAGGTGCCGGTCCCGCAACTGCTCCGGCTTGCCCGGCGGATGCAGCGGGTAGCCGAAGAAAATGAGCGCGCCGGCCGGATAGCCGGAAGCGGCCAGGTGCGAGGCGATGCGGCCGCCCATGGACTTGCCCCCCAGTGCGAGTTTCGCGCCGGCCGGGAGGCGCCCGCGCGCGAAGTCGGCCACGGCGCGGAAACATTTCTCGAGCAGCGGCCGCGCATCGGGCAGCTTGCGCCCCGCCTCTTTGTACAGGAAGTTGAAGCGAAAAACGAGACAGGCCCGCCCGGCCAGGCCGGCGTGGAGGGCCCGCATGAAGTCGGAGTCCATGTCATTCCCGGCGCCATGAGCCAGAACCACGGCCACCGGAGCAGAGGCGTCGCCCGACACCGCCACAGACACCGCTCCGGCGCCGGGCACAGCGACACGGACCCGCTCTTCGCCGGAACCTGGGGCCGGAACCTGGGGCCTGGGGCGCATGAGACGCCTCAGCCAATCAAACCGGGAAACCGGGCAAGATTGACAGGTGGTAATGAACCATCCGCTACTTCTTGCCCTTGTTTACCGCACCCTTCAGCTCGGCGCCGGGCGAGAACTTGGCCACACGGCGAGCGGCGATCTTGATGGTCTGTCCGGTTTGAGGGTTGCGGCCCGTCCGCGCCTTGCGGTTGGACGTGGCAAACGTGCCGAAGCCCACCAGCGTTACGCGGCCGCCTTTGCGCAGCGCGCCGGTGATGCCGTCCAGCAGGGCATTGAGGGCATTGTTGGCCTGCACTTTGCTGATTTCTGCGGCGGACGCCATGTGGTCAATCAGGTCGCCCTTGTTCATCGAAAAATCTCCTTCAAAAGTTGTGGCGCGGTGAAAGTCGCGGCTTTATAGCACCCGCACCGTCCGTTGTCAATCGCCAGAAACCCCACCGGGTGCCGCCGGTTTTGGGTTGGGCGCTTCCGCGGCCTGCGTCAGGCCAGTGCCTGCTTGCAGTAAGCCACGCACTTCTTCACTTCGGCAATGGTGTCGGTTCCCTTGTATTCGTATTCGATGTTGGCCGGGATGGGGTACTTGTGCTTCTTCAGCACCTGGAGGACTTCCTTGATCGGGGTGTCGCCCTGTCCGAATTCGGTGTTCGGTCCCTGGTTTTTTTTGCGGTCCTTGATGTGCAATGTGACGATATGGCCGTGGTGCTCTTGCAGGTAGGCCACCGGGTCGAAGCCGGCCGCGACAAAGTGACCGATGTCGAGGTTGATGGCGATGTATTTTGAAGCGCCGTTCATCGCCGCGGCGAAGTCGTCGGGCGTGGCGAATTCGTTGGGCCGGATAACGGAGTGGTTGTGCATTCCCACGGGGATCCGGTACTTCCGCGCGAGCGGGTCAATGCGCTTGGCGGTGGTGACGTTGGAGGAAGCGGTGATCGCCTTCACCCCCAGCGCCTGCGCCATCTGGAATCCGCGGTCAATCTCTTCATCGCTGAAGTCGTCTTTGAAGCTCATGTTGAAGGCGTAGAGGATGACGCCGGCCTTCTGGAACTTCTCGCGGATCTTCTTGAACTCGTCCAGCGAAACGCTGGTGCGCCACTTGCGCAAATCCTCGCGCTGTTCCTTGCCGCGGGCCAGCTCGCGCGGCTCGGCGTGCCCCTGCCACAACTCGCAGCAGTTGATGCCGGCTTCCACCATGCCGGCGATGGCCTCGTCGAGCGGGCGGTCACGAAAACTGTAGCTCTGCACGCCGATCTGGACGCCTTTCACCTTGGAGTTGGGGCCGGCAGCGGCCGCCAGGCGCGATGCGCCGGTTTCAAGCAGGGCCGCGGCGCCCAGGGTCAGCCTGCCGAAATCGCGCCGGGTATAGTGGGACATCGGACTTCCTCCAATCGGGTTTGCGGTACGCGGGCCGAAGAAGTTTACTTGCATCCGCGTCCCGGCGCAATTAATTCGATGGCGCGGATGGCGCGTCCGCCGGCGGAGCGCCGCGGACTACGTCGTCGAGGTTCACCTCGAAGTACATCAGCGGCTGAGCGTTGTGCGCCCAGCGCATCTCGGTGAGATACACTTTCGCGCCGGCCAGCACGGCGCGGCCGCGGCCCACATCGAAGTAGAAGAAGCCGCTGATCGTCGAATTGGGCACAGCCATGCGCATGTTGAATTCGTGGACCTGCAGCTCCAGCCCGGCGCCGCCGCCGCCGCGCGGGAGGCGCGGAAAGGGCGAGCGCCCGGAATCGCGCGGGTCGCCCCCTTTCCCCTTTCCCTTCAGCCGCAGCGTGGCGGTCTCGGCGGGGGTGGGCTCGATCTTCTGCCGGTCGGCCGTCAGCAGCCGCACCTCCAGGTTGTCCAGCCGAACCGTCCTGTCGGTGGCATTGGTAATCACCACCAGAACCGGCAAAATGCCGGCCTTCTGCAGGTCGAGCTTGCCGAAGACCGCCTTGGATTTTTCGCGAGTGTCGAAGAGATCGGCCGCCACCACCACACCTTCGTGCGCGTCGCGCGCCGGGTATTCACCGGCTGGTTTCGAGCGGAACAGCAGGCGCTCCTTCTCGCCGCCGGCAACCCGCAGCGAGACGCTTCGGGTTTCGGCGGCGCCCGATGCGGCGACGTGGCGGGTTGACCGCCACGCTGCGGCGACGTGGGTGGACGGGCCAGGCAGAGCGAGAGCCACGATGAACACCGCCGCGGCGATTCGAAAGGGGTGCATCATTCAATTATCCGGCCAGGGCGCGCCGGGCATCAATATATAATCACGAGTTATCCTCGGGAAGCGGGCGCCCGCGCTCCCAGGAGGCTTTCCCGTCGTTCCGGAGCTATGTACCTGATTTATAGCGCGCTGCTGGCCTTTACCGCCGTGGTCACCTTCCCTTACTTCCTGGTCCAGGGGTGGCGCCACGGCAAGTACCTGGGCAGCCTGCGGGCGCGCCTGGGCCGGGCTCCGGAGCCGCGCCGGCGTGAGAACGCGATCTGGCTGCACGCCGTCTCGGTCGGCGAGCTGCTGGCGTGCCAGGGACTGGTGGCGGCGCTGAAGGCGCGGTTCCCTCAGCGCGAGCTGCTCCTTTCGACCACCACGGAAACCGGCTTTCGCACCGCGGCCAACCGCATCCGGGCCGGCACGCTCGCCGCCGACGCGGTCTTTTTCTGTCCCTTTGACTTCGCCTTTGCGGTTCGCCGGGTGCTGCGCCGCGTGCGGCCGGCGCTGCTGCTGGTGGCGGAGACCGAGTTGTGGCCCAACCTCTTCCGCGAGTCGTCGCGGGCCGGCGTACCGCTGGCGGTGATCAATGCCCGCGTTTCGGATCGCTCCTTCCCGCGCTACCGCCGCTTCCGCTTTTTTTTTCGCGACGT